>JBDSBK010000093.1:0-13608 GCA_039921645.1 Dokdonella sp. | reverse complement strand
TGGTCAGGTCTGGGTTGCAGCCAAGCATCTGGGGAACGTGCCACATCATCAGCGCAAGCTCACCAATGTCGTGATGATGGGCATGGGCGAGCCGTTGTTGAACTTCGACAACGTCGTCACGGCGATGAGCGTGATGCGTGACGATCTCGGATTTGGTCTTGCCAACAAGCGCGTCACCTTGTCCACCGCCGGTCTGGTGCCGATGATCGACAAGTTGGGAGAGGTTGCCGATGTGTCGCTCGCGGTTTCGCTGCATGCGCCAAACGACGAACTGCGTACCCAGCTGGTACCGCTCAACAAGAAGTATCCCATCGACGCACTGCTCGATTCCTGCGCGCGCTACGTGGCGCAGCGTCCGCGTGCTGCAGTCACGTTTGAATACACGATGCTCAAGGATGTCAATGACAAGCCGGAGCACGCGCGCCAGCTGATCAAGCTGATGCGCCGCCTGCCATCGAAGGTGAACCTGATTCCGTTCAATCCGTTCCATGGCACCCGTTACACGCGTTCCGACGAAGATGTAATCCGCGCCTTCCAGAAGATATTGCTCGATGCGAACGTGCTGACCATGGTCCGGCGCACGCGTGGTGACGATATCGACGCGGCTTGTGGTCAGTTAAAGGGCCAGGTCAATGATCGTACGCGGCGCCAGGCCGAATTCCTGCGCAAGCTGGAAGGGGGCGTTGCCGATGCGGCTTGAGCGCATATTTTTCGCGAGCGCACTGATTGCGTCGTTCGCGCTTCTGTCCGGCTGCATGGGCGGCGGGGGTAGCAAGATCAAGGCTGATGATCCGGCGACTCAGCGCGAAGATGCGGCGCGCGTGAACACGGAGCTTGGCCAGAAATACATGCAGCAAGGCAAACTCGAGCTCGCGCTCGAAAAGCTGACCAAGGCACTGTCGGTCGATCCCGGCTACGTGAATGCACATACGGTCATCGCCGTGCTGTACGAGAACATCAACGATCCGGTGAAGGCCGAAGAGCATTATCGGCGCGCTGCGGAATTGAAGCCCAAGGGCGGCAACGAACTCAACAACTACGGTACTTTCCTGTGCAAGCTCGGCCGCTACGACGAATCGCAGTCGTACTTCGATCGCGCCGCCACCGATCCGTTCTACAAGACGCCTGCAGTCGCACTGACCAACGCAGGTACGTGCTTGTTGAAAGCGGGCAAGCGTGACGAGGCCGAGGCCTCGCTGCGCAAGGCGCTTGAGATGAATGCCGACGAAAGCGAGGCGCTCGTGCAGCTTGCCTCGGTACTGTACGAAAAGGGTGAGTACTTCAAGGCGCGAGCATTCATGCAGCGATTTGAAGCGACATCCCAGCCTCGGCCGGATGCATTGATGCTCGGTCGCAATATCGAGTTGCGCCTGGGCAACGGCCGGAGTGCCGGGGACTACACGCGCAAGCTGATGCAGGATTTTCCGGAGTCGGAGCAGGCGCGCTCACTGAACGTGCAAAGTCAGTCATGAGCGTCCATGACGGCCGGCAGCCGACGGGCGCCATCGAAGATATCAACGACGAAAGCGGCAGCCAGTTGATCCTGCCCTTGTCCAGAGGAACGCAAGCAATGAGAGTCGCAGAGGCCCGAGAATTGAATGAGAAGCCCTTAGTGACCGATGACGCGAACCCGCCGGCTCTCGAGCTATACGATCGCGCTACGGTCTTGGGGCAACGGCTGCGTGCTGCACGCGAAGCGCACGGCTGGAGTCGTGCGGATGTCGCCAGTCGCTTGAAGTTGCCGCTTAAATTGATCGAGCGGCTCGAGTGCGACGACTACGAGGGTCTTGCCGACGGGGTATTCCTGCGCGGTTATCTGCGCAGCTATTCACGTCTGGTCGGCGTTCCCGTCGAAGAGGCGACGAGTGTGGCTGCCGCGCATACGCAAACAGCGCCGCTGATTGCCACCGGCACCATTTCCCGCTCGCGCTATCTGTTCGACCGTTACTCGGTCAGCGCAACGTATCTTGTTCTGACGGCGATCATCGTGGTACCGGCTGTATGGCTGGCAACCCACGGCGGACTGGAGCAAAACCTCGCCCGCACGACACCACTTGATACTCCGGCCAATACGCTGTCCATTCCCGTCCGCGAAACGGCACAGCATCCTGCCGCAGCGCCTTCAGGCGACGCTTCGACGTCAGATATGGCAGCTGTCGCGTCGACCGAAACTGCGCCTGTGCAGAACTCGTCCGCCGATCCTGCGCCCGTGATTGCCTCGATGACGCCGTTCGCCGCGGCGCAGACGCAGAGCCGTCCAGAAGCATCCCCGGTTGCACCAAGCACCGCGATTGGTGGTGTCGCTCACACTTTGAGCCTCAAACTCAGTCAGCAAAGCTGGGTCGAAATCACGGCCGCCGATGGACGCAAGCTCGAATACAGCATGCTCGCCGCCGGCAGTGAGCACAGCTATCACAGCGATGGTCAACTCGCGGTGCGGCTTGGCAATGCACAAGGTGCGCAGCTGCGAACTGATGGAACGACCGTCGACCTGACCCCCTTCCAGCGGGGCAATGTCGCGCACGTACGAGTGTTCGGCGAGACCGGGATCAGCCGCCTCGATCAGTAACGCTGCCTGACCGTCTGCCCGGTGCAGCGGCTCTTCGAGCCGCGGCAGCGCGGTTTCCTGCTACCCTTGTGCCCCTTTAGGCAGCGCGCTTGCGCGGTCGCTGTCGCACTTTCGGTTTTTCCCCAGGTGAATGCATGTCTTTCGACGTTCTTGACGAACACGAACAAGGTGAACTGGTCCAGAAATGGTTGCGCGAGAATGCGCTGTCGATCGCAGTCGGCATCGTTCTTGGTCTGGTCCTGATTTTTGGCTGGCAACAATGGAAATCGCATCGCGCGCAGCACACATTCGAAGCCGCATCTCAGTACCAGGCGCTATCGGACGCGATTGAGGCGAAGCACGACGAAGATGTCGACAAGATTGCCGACGTGCTGCGCAAGGATTTTCCGCAGACCGCTTATGCGGTGTTCGCCGCTATGGCTCAAGCCGACGCTGCCGCAAAGAAAAATGATTTGACGGGCGCCGCGAGCGCGCTCGATTGGGCGCAACAGCATGCCGGCGCAGCGAGCCTCAAGTCGCTCGCGTCGCTGAGGCTCGCGCGCATCAAACTCGCGCAGGGTGATGCCGATGCGGCATTGAAACTGGTCGACAGTTTGTCGAAAGACGATTACGCGGCGCTTGCCGGCGAAATTCGCGGAGACGCACTGGCCAAGCTTGGACGCGCGGATGCAGCGCGCACGGCTTATCAGGATGCGTTGTCGCATCTTGAGCCGCAGGCGGCCAATCGCAGCTTCGTGCAGATGAAGCTCGACGACCTTGCCGCCGCTCCCGCGGGTGCGCCTGTGCAGGAGAAGGTCGGCTCATGAAACGCTCCCTGCTCGTCATCGCCGTGCTGGGCACGGCACTCAGTGGCTGCCACTGGCTCAAGAGCCTAGGCAAGAAGGACAACGTCGAGCCACCGACACCGCTCACCGAATTCGCGCCGACCACTCAGATCGAGAAGGTATGGAGCGAAGGCGTTGGCAAGGGCGCCGGCATTTCGGGCGCACGCCTTGCGCCTGGAAGCGCGGACGGGCGCTTGTATGCAGCGAGCGTAAATGGCGTGATCGAAGCGATCGACGCTGCCAACGGCCACACGATCTGGCAAAAGCACTTGGGCAAGCGCCACGGCTGGTGGTGGCGGCGCGGCGATAATTCAATGCGCTGGTCCGGCGGTCCGTCTGCGCAAGGCGACCTCGTCGTGGTCGGCGGTCTTGACGGTCAGGTTCAGGCGTTGGCAGCGCAGGACGGTGCCGAACGCTGGAATGTGCAGTTGAGTTCAGAGGTCATCGCGCCACCGGCAATCGCAGATGGCGTCGTTGTCGTACGCACGAACGACGGACATCTGATCGGTCTGGATGCGAATGACGGCAGCCGCAAATGGATATTCGATCAGCCCGTGCCAGCGCTCAGCTTACGCGGCAACGCTGCGCCGCTGATCGCAAACGGCGTCGTCTATGACGGTTTCGACAATGGCAAGGTCGTCGCGGTGCGCCTTGCCGACGGCAACGAATTGTGGGCGCAGTCGCTGTCGAATGGCGAGGGCAAGACCGAGGTCGAACGCCTGTCCGATGTCGACGGCACCATCGTGTCAGATGGCACTGTCCTCTATGCAGCCGGGTATCGTGGTCAGGTTGCCGCGCTTGCGCTCGACGGCGGACGCCCTGTATGGCAGCGCGATCTTTCGAGCTACATCGGTGCAGCGGTCAGCGGCAACACGGTTGCCATTGTGGATGCCGAAGGCAATGTCTGGGCGTTCGATCGCGAGACGGGCGTCAATCTCTGGAAGCAGGACAAGCTCAAGTACCGCTGGCTCAGCGCGCCGGTGATCCAGGGCCAATATGTGGTGGTCGGCGACAGCGAGGGCTATGTGCATTGGCTGAGTCTCGGCGAAGGCAAATTTGCTGCGCGTGAGCGGATCAGCCGCAAGGCGATTGAAGGTGCGCCACTGGTGGTCGACGGCACGCTCTATGTCGAAGACGTGAAAGGACATATCGGCGCCTATCGCGCCCGGCAATGACACCGCCGGCAACTCAACGAGGGCGTGCCAGCTGCGCCCCGCGCGACGCATCGCCGTGCGCCAACATTGACGCACCCTCCATCGGCATTGCCTGATGGAGGGACTTCGCTTTCGGAGCCAGCAATGCTTCCCGTAGTTGCCCTGGTAGGGCGCCCAAACGTCGGCAAGTCGACGCTATTCAACGTGCTGACGCGCACGCGCGACGCCTTGGTCCATGACCTGCCTGGCGTCACGCGCGACCGCCACTACGGCATTTGCCGCCTTGCAGCCGCTCCGTTCGTTATCGTCGATACCGGCGGCCTGATGGACAACGCTCAGGGACTCGACAGCCATACCGTGCGTCAGGCGGAATTCGCGATCGACGAGGCCGACGTGGTGCTGTTGACGGTCGATGCACGCGATGGACTGCTGCCAACCGATCGCACGATTCTCGATCGCCTGCGTCGTGCTTCCAAGCCGATGCTGCTGCTGGTCAACAAGGTTGACGGCCTCGACGAGTACACGGCGCTGGCCGAATTTGCGGCGCTTGGGGTCGCCTCGGCGCTGCCCATGTCGGCCGCGCATGGACGCGGCACGACACCGTTGCTTGCTGCGCTCGAAACGCTGCTGCCGAAAGTCGAGGGCGATCCGCTGGAGACGCGCCCGGACGAAGGCATCCGCGTCGCCATCGTTGGTCGTCCGAATGCAGGCAAGTCGACCCTCGTCAATCGGCTGCTCGGCGAAGAACGCGTGATTACTTCCGAAGTGGCCGGCACCACACGCGATTCGATTCGTGTGGTGCTGGAACGCGATGGCAAGCGCTACACCCTTATCGACACGGCCGGCATCCGCCGTCGCGCACGCGTCGAAGACGCACTGGAGAAATTCAGTGTGATCAAGGCGCTGCAATCGGTCGACGCGGCGCACGTGACCGTGTTGATGCTCGACGCACGCGAAGGTGTCGCCGATCAGGACACTGCGTTGATCGGCCACGTGCTGGAGTCGGGCCGAGCGCTCGTGCTCGCGGTGAACAAGTGGGACGACATGGACAAGTACAGCCGCGAGCAGTGCATCGCGTCGCTGTCGCGCAAGCTCGAGTTCGCCACGTGGGCTCGCCAGGTGTTCATCTCCGCGCTTCACGGCAGCGGCATCGGCGAATTGATGAAAGCGGTCAATCGCGCCCATGCCTCGGCGAATCACAAGTTCACCTCTTCCGAACTCACGCGCGCGGTCGAGGCGGCATACACGGCGTATCAGCCACCGCTCGCGCGCGGCCATACACCGAAGTTGAAATACGCGCATCCCGGCGGAGCCAACCCGCCGACGATCATCATCCACGGCGCGCGTACGAAGCATATTGCTGAGAGCTATCGCCGCTATCTCGAGAATTTCTTCCGCAAGCGCTATCGCCTCGAAGGAACGCCGATCCGCATTGAATTCCGCGACAGCGACAATCCGTTTGCGGGCAAACGCAATGTGCTGACCGAGAGTCAGGAACGTCGACGCACGAAGATGATCCGCAAGGCCAAGAAAGACAAGCGTTGAACGACAAGCGTTGAAAGACTCCCGCTGAAAACCGGGCGCTGGAGAGGCGGGCTGATGGCAGCGACGTCGATCACGATCGCAATTCTTGCCGGCGGTGCGGCATCGCGTCTGGATGGACGCGACAAAGGGCTTGAGCCACTCAATGGCCGTCCGTTGGTCGCCTGGGTTGTCGAAGCGATCCGATGCATGGATGCGCAAACGGCTGACGCCGCTCCCGGAAATGTTGCCGATCGGACTGTTCTGATCGTTGCGAATCGTCATGTCGATGCGTATTCGCACCATGCGGCGACGATCGGCGACGACGAGCCAGGGTTTCTCGGTCCGCTCGCTGGTATCGCGAGCGCGCTGGCGTTCTGCGCCACGCCTTGGGTAGTCACCGTGCCCGTGGATTGCCCGCAACCTCCCCACGATCTCGCCGCCCGCCTGTTTCAGGCCGCGCAGGAGAGCGCAGTGGATGCCGTCGCTGCGCACGATGGCGAGCGGCGTCAGCCGTTGTTCGCGATCTACCGTCGCGAGCTCGCCCGTTCTGCCGCGAGCGCCGTTGCAGCCGGGCAGGGTGTCTGGTCATGGCAGGAAGCCATTGGAGCGTTCGAGCTTGATTTCTCCGACCGTCGCCGGCAGTTTTACAATCTCAACACACCCGAGGAATTCGCAACTTATGCCGATCGCGACGAAACCTGAGTTCGCGACGCATCTGTCGGTCGAGCAAGCGCGATCGCGCATTCTCGAACTCGCCGCGAAGAAGCGCATGGAGTCCGAGTCGGTCGATCTCGACAATGCACTCGGTCGCGTATTGGCCGCGGATCTGATCGCACCGCATGACCTGCCACCGTTCGCGAATTCGGCGATGGACGGCTATGCGCTGAGAGGCAGCGAACTGCCTTCCGAGGGCGAGTTGCGCTTCCATGTCGCCGGCGTCGTACTCGCAGGCGCAGGCGCTGCGCCGGTCTTTGCTGCAGGCGAATGTTTGCGCATCACGACTGGCGCTGCGCTGCCGCCTTTCGCGGATACGGTCATCGTCAAGGAGAACGTGCGCATCGATGGCGATGAGATTGTCGTTCGTGCCGGCGAGCGGACCGGCTCCAATGTACGTCCGGCGGGCGAGGACTATCGAGTCGGCGATGTCGCGATGCCCGCTGGCACGTGCCTCGGTCCCGCGCATCTGGGTGTGCTCGCGGCGTGCGGACACATGCAGGCGAAGGTTGCACGACGACCACGCGTCGCGTTGTTCGTGACCGGCGATGAACTTGTGCCGCCAGATCAGTTGCTCGGGCATGGGCAGATCCACGACAGCAACCGCTACACGCTCGGCGCGCTGCTCCGCGAACTGGGCATAGAACCCGGGCCTGTCGCACATCTGCGCGATGATCCGGATGCACTGCGTGTTGCTCTGCGCGAAGCGGCCGATCGTTGCGATGTGGTCATCAGCAGCGGTGGCGTATCCGCGGGCGAGGCGGATTTTTTGCCCGGTGTCATCGCTGAACTCGGGACCATCCATTTCTGGAAAGTTCGCATGAAGCCGGGCATGCCGCTGCTCTGCGGCGAGATCGATGGCGCGCTGGTGTTCGCGTTACCGGGCAATCCGGTGTCGACGATCGCGACATTCCTCGCGCTGGTAAAGCCGGCGCTGCTTGCGATGCAGGGCGCTCATGCCACTGGATCGGTTCCATGCAAAGCGCGACTGGCGACGCCGGTCGTGAAGAAGCACGATCGCTGCGAATTCCTGCGCGCGCGCGTCGAAGCGCGCGATGATGGGGCGTGGTGGGTGGCCCCACTGCAGAAGCAGGGTTCGGGCATGCTGCGCGGTGTGGTCGACGCGGATGTGCTGATCGTCGTCGCGGAAGATGTGCGCGAACTGCCTACAGGTGCCGTCGTGGACATTATTCCGCTGCCAGGTTGTCCCTGAACTCATGAATATTTCATCGGAGCAAGGACCTGGCGCTGGCGAGATTCCGGAAATCGACCCAGCCGAGGCGCTCGTCCGTCAACGTGCGGGTGCGTTGCTGCTCGACGTGCGCGAAGACGATGAACGCGCAGCCGGTATTGCCGCCGGAGCCGTAGGCCTTGCACGTGGCCTGATCGAACACCGTATTCATGCAATTGCAGAAGATCCGCAACGGGAGATTCTTGCAATTTGCGGCAGCGGAAAACGCTCGTTGCTCGCGGTAAAAACCTTGCGTCAACTCGGCTATGAACGCAGCGTTTCCGTGCGCGGCGGCTTCGCGCGCTGGAAAGCCGAAGGTCTCGCCGTCGAGCAGGGTGCACTCGACGCCGATTCAGCGGAACGCTACGCCCGCCACCTGGTTCTGCCGGGAGTCGGCATTGCCGGACAGAAACGTCTGGCGGCGGCGCGCGTGGTATTGATCGGAGCGGGTGGGCTTGGGTCGCCCGCAGCCTTGTATCTTGCCGCGGCCGGCGTCGGATCGCTGACGATCGTCGACGACGACCAGGTCGAACGTTCCAATCTGCAACGTCAGATCCTTCATACGGATGCACGCGTCGGCACGCCAAAGACCGAATCCGCACGCACCGCGCTGATCGCGCTGAATCCTTCGGTGCGTGTCGACATAGTCACCGAACGCGTCAACGCATCCAATGTCGAAGCCTTGTTGCGCGGGCACGATGTCGTGATCGACGGTGCCGATAATTTCCCGACCCGCTACCTGCTCAACGCAGCGTGCTTGAGACTTCGACTGCCACTGGTCTATGGCGCAGTGCATCGCTTCAGCGGGCAGGCGAGCGTGTTCGATTCGCGCCGCGAAGACTCACCGTGTTATCGCTGCCTGTTTCCTGAACCGCCATCGGCTGCCGAAGCGCCCAGTTGCAGCGACGCCGGTGTACTTGGGGTGTTACCCGGCATCATCGGGCTGTTCCAGGCAAATGAGGTGCTCAAGTTGCTGCTCGGCATCGGTACGCCTCTCGTGGGTCGCCTGCTCTGCTACGACGCGCTGGCGGGAACGTCGCGCGAGTTGCGCCTACCGCGCGACCCGGCTTGCCCGGGCTGCGGAGCCGACGTTCGATTTTCCGGTTACGAGGATATCGCGCAGATCTGCACATCGGGTTGAACACGTCGCGGCTGAAGCCGCTCTCACAAGCTTGAATCCCACAGGATCGAAATTTTGTGGGAGCAGCTTCAGCCGCGATGCTTTTCCTGCGCGGCGGCAAATGCCATCAACTGCTCGGGAGTTGCCTCCGGTTGGTGCTTCGCCTTCCACGAGGCGAACGCCTCGCCGTAGATGCGTTCGCGCGCCGAGTCCTTCTCCATTGACACGCCGCGCGCTTCCGCCGCTTCGCGATACCAATCGGCGAGGCAGTTGCGACAGAAACCGCCCGTTATCATCAGATCGATATTCTGCACATCCGTACGCGAACGCAGATGCTCGATCAGACGACGGAACGCGGCGGCTTCGAGTTCGGTATTGAGGTCGGTCATGCTGCGCTCCTCGCAGTGGGGGCGCCGCAGCGCAAAGGTTTGAGCGCGGCGACGCCGACATGGGATAATGCCCGTTTACCGCTGGAACCCCAATGACTGCGCGACTCCTCGACGGACGCCGCATCGCCGATGACGTGCTCGACAGCGTAGCTGCGCGGGTCAAGGTTCGCGTAGCCGCGGGCAAACGCGTGCCGGGACTCGCTGTCGTACTGGTAGGCGCCGATCCGGCGTCAGCGGTGTACGTGCGCAACAAGCGGCGGGCGTGCAAGCACGTTGGTTTTCGTACGCTCGATTTCGACCTGCCTGCTACCACCATCGAAGCCGACCTCGTTGCCCTGATCGATCGTCTCAATGCAGATCCTTATGTGCACGGTATCCTGCTGCAGCTGCCTTTGCCGCCCGGCATCAATGCGACGGCACTGATCGACCGCATCGACGCGCGCAAGGACGTAGACGGTTTCCAGGCCGAAAACGTTGGCCGCCTCGCACTGCGCCAGCGCGGCCTGCGTCCGTGCACCCCGAAAGGCGTGATGACACTGCTTGCACATACGGACCGACCCGTGCGTGGGCGCAAAGCGGTCGTGATCGGTGTGTCCAACCACGTCGGGCGGCCGTTGATCCTCGAATTGCTGCTGGCGGGTTGCACGACGACCGGTTGCCACAAGTTCACGGCGAGCCTCGAACACGAAGTGCGACAGGGCGACATTGTCGTGGTCGCGGCCGGCAAACCCGATCTCGTCAAGGGCGACTGGATCAAGCCGGGCGCGGTGGTCATCGATGTCGGCATCAATCGACTCGACGACGGCCGCCTCGTCGGTGATGTCGAGTTCGCACCCGCGGCCGAGCGCGCATCGTGGATCACGCCGGTTCCCGGCGGCGTCGGTCCGATGACCGTTGCGACGTTGATGGAAAACACGCTGGAAGCCGCCGAAACTTTTTTCGACTGAACGCAAGCACGATGCACGCTCGCACCGCGCGTTCGGCGGCGGTTCGAGTCATCGATCATCGTGCTGCATAGAGAGCGACATGTATCCACAGAATCCAATTCGGACCTTCATCCTCGCCGCATGCGTCGCAACATTCGGCTTGAGCGGCTGCGCCGGCGTCGTCAATCGAGCAACGCAAAGCCTTGCCGACGATTTGAGCGCCGGCATCCTCGATCAGGACGACCTGGCCACGGCACGCGAAGGCGTGCCGGCCTGGCTGCTGCTCGTCGATGGCCTGATCCAGGGGTCACCGCAGAACGCGAACCTGCTGAACGCGGGTTCGCGCTTGTACGACTCGTACGCGAATGCCTTCGTCGATGATCCACAACGATCCAGGCGCCTGACCGCGCGCAGCCTCGGTTACGCACGGCGTGCGGCTTGCGTGAAGCTTGCGGCTTTATGCGCTCAGCTCGATGCGCCATTCGAATCCTTCCAGGCCGAGGTCGCGAAGGTTGGCGTGAGGGATACGGGCACGCTGTTTCAGCTGGCCTCCTCTTGGGCGGGCAATCTGCAATCCAATCGGGACGACTGGAAGGCGATCGCCGACCTGCCGAAGATCCAGGTGTTGGTCGAGCGCGTGGTGGCGCTCGATCCGGGCTACGCGAAGGGCGACCCGTACATGATTCTCGGCGTTCTCGCGACGCTGCGGCCTGCTTCGCTGGGGGGCAGGCCGGAGGAGGGCAAAGCCGATTTCGAAAAGGCTCTTGCATTGTCGGGCGGCCACAACCAGATGGTTCGGGTGCTGTATGCGGAACACTATGCGCGTCTGGTATTCGACCAGGCGCTGCACGACAAACTGTTGAACGAAGCGATAGCGGCGGATCCGCATTCGCCGGGTCTGACCCTGATCAATACCGTCGCCCAGGTGCGCGCTCAGAAGTTGCTGGCGTCGGGCAAGGATTATTTCTAGTCGCAGCTCCGCGGGGCGGGTCGCGAATCACCGTCGTTGTATCAAGCATTCGGAATAAAAATGATGAACATGCTGAGCAAGAGTTTGCTGGTCCTGACCATGAGTCTCGCATCGACTGCAGTCAATGCAGCCACGATCAAGATCGCGACCGTCGCGCCGGACGGCACCGCTTGGATGCGCGAGATGCGTGCCGCCGGTGAAGCAATCAAGACCAAGACAGAGGGCCGCGTAGAGCTGAAGTTCTACCCCGGCGGCGTAATGGGTGACGATGCAACCGTGCTGCGCAAGATCAAGATCGGTCAGCTGCAGGGTGGTGCGTTCACCGGCGGCGAAGCGGCCGTGATCGCAAAGGATGCGCAGGTGTACAGCTTGCCTTTCATGTTCCACAGCGAAGAGGAAATCGATCAGGTCCGCGTCAGACTCGACCCGTTGCTGAAACAGCAATTCGAAAAAGAAGGTTTCGAACTGGTTGGCGTCATCGGTGGCGGCTTCGCCTATCTGATGAGTACGCGCGATCTCAAGACGCGCGACGACCTCAAGGCCGCGAAGGTGTGGGTGCCGCAAGGCGACAAGGTCGCCGAGCTCGCGTTCAAGACCGGCGGCGTGACACCGATCCCGCTGCCGTTGTCGGACGTCTACACCAGCATGCAAACCGGTCTGATCGACACGGCTGCGAACACGCCTTCCGGCGCGATCGCATTCCAGTGGCACACCAAACTCAAGCACATGGTCGACCTGCCGCTGACCTACGTCGTTGGCGAACTGGTTATCGACAAGAAGGCAACCGATGCGCTCAGCGTGGAAGATCACAAGACCGTCGACGCCGAGTTCGGTGCCGGATTCGCGCGGCTGGCGAAAACCAATCGCAGTGACAACACGTCTGCGCGGGAAGCATTGAAGCAGCAGGGCATGAGCATCACCGCGCCGGACGCCGCCGATCGCAAGAGTTGGGAATCGATCGGAACTGACGTCTTCAAGCAGTTGTCAGACCAGGGCGCACTTTCGCCGGAAATGCTCGCCGCACTCAACAAGGCGCTCGCCGACGTCCGGAGCGGCAAGAAGTGAGCGAAGAGGAAACCGGCGCGGCTCGCTGGCTGGAGCGTATCGAGACGGGTTCGATCGCGTTGCTGGTATTGGCAATGGTCGTTCTCGCCAGCGCGCAGATCGTGTTGCGCAATTTCTTCGATAGCGGTCTCGCCTGGGCCGATCCCCTGTTGCGGGCGATGGTGCTGTGGGCAGCGATGCTCGGTGCGCTCGCCGCAGCACGCGACGACAAGCACATCGGCATCGATTTCGTCGCGCATTTCGTGCATGGACGCACGCGTCGCGTGCTGCGAGCGATCAGCCTGTTGTTTGCGGCGGGGATTGCGGCCGCAATGGCCTGGTATGGCGTGGGTCTTGTGCAGCTTGACTACGCCGGCACGAGCGCGATCGCCGGGATTCCCAACTGGTGCATTGAAGCGATCATTCCGGTCGGTTTCACGTTGATGGCCCTGCGCCTGGCGGTTCGTGCTTTCCAGCCGCCGCGCAGCGACGCGCCGGCGCTGGCTCCGGAGCTGCCGTGATCCTGCTGCTCGTTCTCGTGTTGATCGTGCTCGCCGCATTCGGCGCGCCGTTGTTCGCGGTGATCGCGGCGGTCGCATTGCTCGGTTTCCACGCCGCCGGACAGGACGGCGTCGCCGTAGCGGTCGAGTTCTACCGACTCGCCGACATGCCGGCATTGATCGCGATTCCGTTGTTCACGGTGGCTGGTTTCCTGCTGGCGGAGAGCCGTGCACCGCAACGACTGGTGCGCGTCACCAACGCGATGCTGGGTTGGTTGCCGGGCGGCCTCGCGATCGTCGCCGTGCTCGCGTGCGCGATGTTCACCGCATTCACCGGAGCGACCGGGGTAACCATCGTCGCGCTGGGCGCGGTGCTCTATCCGGCATTGCTCGAACAAAAATACGGCGAGAAGTTTTCGCTCGGCCTGTTGACCGCCTCGGGTAGCCTCGGCTTGATACTCGTACCGTCGATGCCTCTGATCCTGTACGGCGTCGTCGCGCAGCAGTTCCACACCACGCCACCGGTTACGATCGATGCGCTGTTCAAGGCCGGCATCCTTCCGTGCATGTTGATGGTGACCCTGCTCTCGATCTACAGCGTCTGGCACGCACGCCGGGTCGGCGTCACACGCGAACCCGTCAG
>JBDSBK010000092.1:0-7211 GCA_039921645.1 Dokdonella sp. | reverse complement strand
CGGCACTGAGGCTGGGTTGATCCGGATCGACGCCGCGATCTCGGGGCTGGCTCGCCTTGAACGGATGCGGCACCGCCAGCAACGGCGCGCATCCGCCAATGATCCAATTGCGGACCTCCGGAAAACTACTGCGCCGCGAGCGGCTTTCCTGTGCCTGCGGGCGCTCCGGCGTCGGCCTTCGCGTCAACGATGACAATCGCATTGCGGTTCGCCGCGATGGTCTTCGCGCCGATGCCCTTGACCTTGGCTAATTCCTCCACGGTCCTGAACGGGCCATTCGTGGCGCGATACGCGACGATCGCTTCGGCCTTGACCAGGCCGACGCCATTCAGCGTTTCGGCCAGTGTCTTGGCATCGGCACTGTTGATGTCGACCTGCGCGGTGACGAGTGTTGGAAGCGCCAGCGCGAGCAGGAAGATCAGGAAAAATCGGCGGAACTTGTTCATGCAACGGCAGCTTTCTTTGGCTCGGGCGCGGTCTTGCGCGAATGATGAAAGTCTAGGTTTGACGTGGCCTTGCGGGCAGTGTCGACGGTCACGGTGCCACGTAGGAGTCGCGTGACACTGAAGGTAGGAGATTTCCTACACGGTCGTTCTGGCATGCTGCAGGAGTAGAATTTCGCCTCTTTGCGAAGGGCGGATACCCATGGATTCGAAAGCACTCAACGGTTTCGTCGGCGGTCTGTGGGATGAAGAAATCGTTCCGCAGCTGACGGAGTACATCAAGATCCCGAACAAGTCGCCGATGTTCGATGCGCAGTGGGCCGAACATGGCTACATGGATCAGGCGGTCGCGCTGATGGAGGCATGGGCAAAAAAGCAGCCCATCAGCGGCATGCGGCTCGAAGTGGTGCGCCTTGCTGGTCGCACTCCACTGATCTTCATCGAAATCCCGGGCACCGATGCGGCGAGCAGCGATACCGTGCTGCTGTACGGTCACCTCGACAAGCAGCCTGAAATGACTGGCTGGTCCGCGCATCTGGGCCCGTGGAAGCCCGTGCTCGAGGGCGACAAGTTGTACGGTCGCGGAGGTGCCGACGACGGCTATGCGATCTTCGGCTCGCTTGCTGCGATCATGGCCCTGCAGGCGCAAAAGATTCCGCACGCGCGCTGCGTCGTGATGATCGAAGCCTGCGAAGAATCGGGCAGCTACGACCTTCCGTACTACGTCGATCATCTCGCCGCGCGCATCGGAAAACCGTCTCTGATCGTGTGTCTCGACTCGGGTTGTGGCAACTACGACCAGCTCTGGTTGACCACGTCGTTGCGCGGCCTCACCGGTGGCAACCTCACGGTCAAGGTGCTGGAGGAGGGCGTTCATTCGGGCGATGCATCGGGCGTCGTCGCATCGAGCTTTCGCATCCTGCGTCAGGTGCTTTCGCGCCTGGAAGACGAGATCAGCGGCAGGATCCTGCCGCAGGAGCTGCACGTCGAGATTCCGGTGCAGCGCGTGACGCAGGCGAAGCGCACGGCCGAAATCCTTGGCGATGCGGTGTACGCGAAATTCCCGCTCGTCGACGGCATGCAGCCGATGAATGCGGACCTTGCCGAGCTGGTCCTCAATCGCACCTGGCGCCCTGCACTGTCGATCACCGGCATCGGTGGTCTGCCGGCACTCGATTCCGCCGGCAACGTGCTGCGTCCGTACACGTCCGTGAAACTCTCGCTGCGCGTGCCGCCGACCTTGAACGCGGCGAAGGGCGGCGAATTCCTCAAGCGGCTGCTCGAAACCAATCCTCCGTACGGTGCAAAGGTCACCTTCGATGTCGAGAAAGCCGGCAGCGGCTGGGAGGCGCCAGCGCTGGCCCCGTGGCTGGAACACTCGGTCGAGACCGCATCGCAGGCGTTCTTCGGTGCTTCAGTCGCGTATAACGGCGAAGGCGGCTCGATCCCGTTCATGGGCATGCTCGGCGAGAAATTCCCCGGAGCACAGTTCCTGATCACCGGCGTGCTCGGTCCGCATTCGAATGCGCACGGTCCGAACGAGTTCCTGCATATCCCGACCGGCAAACGCATGTCGATGTGCGTGGCACAGGTGATATCCGACCACTATGTCGCGAGCGGCAAGGGACTTACCCAGGGCGTGGCGGCAACGGATGCGCATAGCGTGAAGGGTGGCGACGGCTGCTGCGATTGATTTTGGCATGGTGGGCGCGCGTTTTTTTGTGGGAGCGGCTTCAGCCGCGAAGCTCTGGCCGTTACCGCAAGCAAGCTCATCGCGGCTGAAGCCACTCCCACAATTTGCGCCCATCCACGGCACGCTCCAGCAAATCGCCCCACGAATGCCCGCAGTCGGCCTTGTTCGCGCGCTAGCCTGCAGCGCATGGAGGCCTTGATGACCACGATTCGCACCGCGCGCAGCTACGACGCCCCCGCCATCGCCGAACTTTGCGGTGAGTTGGGGTACCCGACCACGCGACAGCAGATGGTCAAGCGTCTTGCAGCGATCGAAGGCCAGGTCGATGGCCGCGTGTTCGTCGCCGAGGATCCCGAGGGCCGCGTGATTGCCTGGCTACAGGTAGCGCTAGCCGCCCAATTGTGCGACGACGCGTGCGCCGAAGTCTGTGGTCTCGTCGTTGCCGAGTCCGCACGCGGACATGGCGTCGGCCGGCAGCTGGTCGATGCAGCGGAAGCATGGGCGCGAACGCGCGGCGCCGTACGCATCCGCGTGCGCAGCCGCCAGGAACGCGAACGGGCGCATGAATTCTACGAACGCGCTGGTTATGCGCGGGTCAAGACGCAGGTGGTTTTCAGCAAGCCGCTGACGTAGCGCGCAGACGCATTGCGATCGACGACTACTGGGGCCGTTGCTTCAACCCGCTTTTCCACGCGTACACCGCCGCCTGCGTGCGATCGTTCACGTTGAGCTTGCTGAGCACGTTACTGACATGGGTTTTCACGGTCTTTTCGCCGATGCCGAGGCGTTCGGCGATCTGCATGTTGCTCAGGCCCTCGGCCATCAAGGTCAGCACTTCGCGTTCACGCGTACTCAGGGATTCGAGCACCTCGCTGCCGGGTTCCGAGCCGCGGCGCAGTGTTTCCATGAGTTTTGCGGCGACACGCGGATGCAGCACGGCTTCGCCGCGTGCGGCCTTGCGCAACGTGTCCGCGAGTGCATCGGCGTCGACATCCTTGAGCATGCAGGACAGCGCACCTGCCTGCACCGCCGCGACGATCTGCTGCGAATCCTCGAATGAAGTCAGTAGAACGACTTGGGTTTGCGGGCTGGCGGCACGGATTGCGCGGGTTGCCTCGATGCCGCCACCGGGCATGACAAGGTCGACCAGAGCCACATGCGGGCGATGTTCGGCGCACAGCGCGATCGCGCCGGTTGCATCTTCCGCTTCGCCGACGATGGCCAGATCGGCATGCGTTTCGAGGAACGCGCGAATGCCCTGACGAACCAGTACATGGTCATCGGCAATCACGATGCGGATCACGGACGGTGACGAAACGGCAGTCATCTGGAGACCTCGGTGAAGAAGCTGATGGTGACACGCGTGCCGCCAGACGGAGGCGCGTCGAGTTCGAAGCGGCCTCCGGGTAGCGCGTTCGCGCGTTCGCGCATGTTGCGCAAACCCATGCCGGGCGAAGATTCGTCCGGCAGGCCTCGCCCATTATCGGCGATGACGATGAAGACACGTTCCGCCTCGCGGCGGAGCCTGATATCGACGCGATTGGCACCGCTGTGGCGCAATACATTCGACAGCGCTTCGTCGACGATGCGCAGCAGCGAATCCTCTGATTCGGGCGCAAGCGGCGGCACGTCGGCCAGATCGAAGCCCAGCGCCATACCGCTGGAATGCGACCACTCGGTTGCGCGCGTGCGCAGGCGCTCTGCAAACGGCAGTTCCGCATCCGAAGCGCGCATTTCATCGAGAATTTGCGCAAGCTCCTGCTGGATCTGCTGGGTCAGGCGTTGTGCCTGTTCGAGCCGCTCCGCGCCTGGGGTATCGGCGAGTACGCGCCGTGCAGTGGCCAGCTGCAGGTTGAGCGCGAACGCCTTCTGCTTCACCGTATCGTGCAGATCGCGTGCGAGGCGCTGGCGTTCGGCCAGCGTCGCCAGCTGCGCGCGCGAACGCAACAGGACCTTGAGGTCGAGCGCCATGCGATCGAGCAGTGCGGAAAGTCCGCCGAGCTCGTCGTGCGAAGGATCGGCAATGCGATCCGAGAAATCGCCGCTGCTCCATGCGGTTGCGGCACGCGCGATGCGATTGAGCCGACGTGTGACCCAGCCAGCGAGAAAGATCGACGAGGCGAGGCCGAACACCACGAGGAAGCCGAATACGGTGGGCGATTCGAAACTCGATTCGCGCAGCAGATGGCGCCACGGCAGCGGTAGTCGCAGTTCGATGAACAGCGATCCGAGCGACGTGCCCTTCGCATCGCGCAGAGGCGCAATCACGCGACGGATACGATAGGGACTGTCACTGCCAGGCAGGGCAAATGCGCGGGTACCGCTGGTGCCGCCGAGCTGCGCGGGTGTAGGCAGCTGCAGTGTCCAGTGACCATCGCCCTGCGACTGGGCGAGGACGTGTCCATCCGGTGCAAGCACGGCAGCCATGAGCGGAGCTTCGGCGAGTTCCATCAAGACGTAGGACTCGTCCGGGGTCAGCGCCCCGCGCGGTTGCTGCAGTTGCAAGACCCAGGCATCGAGCCAGATTCTCATTCCAGTGCTGTCCGCGCTCTCCGTCGCGTGCAGATGCGGCCACTGTGCGGCCAGCTCGGCTGCGCCTTTCTCGGCCGCACGATCAAGGCTGCCGGTCGCGATCCCGGTCATGAACTGATGAAACTCATGAATCAGGATGGTCGACTCAACCACGACCAGGGTTGGCAACGAGAGCAGTACGTAGAACAAGGCAAGCTTGAACACGAGACCGCGCAATTTCGGGCGCAGCAGGGTCATCGGCAACCAGTGAGTGAGCAGGAAGACAAGCATACCCGTCAGGGAGACAGGGGTCCGAATCGGCAAATCATCCTTTGGGCTGACGGTTACTAGGCCGCAAGGCCGTTATGCGGGGCGGAACCAACACCTAGGCTATCGAATTATAAATTCGTTAAGCCTTTCGGCTGGCCCAGGGGAATCACCATGACATCCCGTTCGTCGCTCTCGCTCGCAATCCACCTTGCTCTCACTGTTTCACTGTTCAGCGCAGCAGCACTGGCGCATGCCGAGACCCCGCAGACCCTGGAGCCTGTCGAAGTCACCACGTCGAAGATCCCGGTGGCATTGAGCGACGTCGCGGCGAATGTCAGCGTCGTCAGTGGTGATGAACTGCGCGCCCGTGGAGCGACCGATTTGCGCACGGCGCTGTCCCTGGTTGCGGGCGTCGATATCGCGCCGGGCGGCGACGGCGGCCCGGCGTCGTCGGTGCCGGCATTGTGGGGCCTGCGCGAGTTCGATGCGTTCCTGCTCGTCGTCGATGGCATCCCGTCGGGCGGCGCATTCACACCCGCGCTGGCGACGCTGAACATCGCCAATGTCGAACGCATCGAAGTCCTCAAGGGCGCCGCGCCGGTCAGCTACGGTGCGACCAGTTTCGTCGGCGTTATCCAGGTCATTCACTACGCTGCAGGGCAGGGATCGGGGCAGTTCGAGGCCGGCATCGGCAGTCGCGGCAGCGCGCATATCGCGGCTGCGATTCCGTTGTCCGAAGCGAATGCGCCGTGGCGACAATCGCTCTTGCTCGATGCAGACAAGAATGAACTCGAGGGCGATCGCGCGGGCTGGGATCGTGCGCACCTCCTTTATCGTGGCGCCGGAGAACTGGGAGCGGGCCAGTTCTCGGTCGATGCGGATTTCACGCAGTTGAATCAGGATCCGATCAGTCCGCATCCGCGCGAAGGCCGCACGCTCAGTGACCGCGTGCCGCTCGATGCAAACGACAATCCGCGTGGTGCGATGCAGGACGAGGACCGCGGCCAGATCGCTCTCGGCTATGTATTGCCGACCGGTCTCGGCGACTGGAGCACGCGGCTTGCGTATTCGCGCAGCAACGCGGAAAACGTGCGCGGCTTCCTGCGTGCGGACTTCGCCGACGACGGCGTAACCCACAACGCGGACGGTTTTCATCAGGATGTGCACCGCACCGAGGTCTATTTCGACAGCCACATCGCAACACCGTTGAGCGATCGCTCGACCTTGGTATGGGGCGTCGATCATCTGTACGGAAAAGGTGATCAGGAAAGCGACAATTTCGAGTACGCGGTATTGCCGAACGGATCCAATGCGCCCGACTGGCAATCCCTGCACATCGACGAGTCGACGCGCCTGGACGACCGCCGCAATTTCAGCGGCGTCTATGCCGATCTCGAATACGCGCTCACTGATGCCTGGCGGATCGAAGCGGGTCTGCGTTTCAACCACACCAGCGAGTCGAGCAGCGGCGTCGGCGTCGATCTGACCGGTGCTGAACCGGAGATCGCCGAAAGCGGCAGCGACCGTCGCAGCGACAATCGCTGGGCCGGTGCGCTCGGCACCAGCTATCGCTTCTGGCAGGACGGCAAGGACTACCTCACCGGCTATGCGAACTATCGCAACACGTTCAAGCCTGCGGTGAAGGATTTCGGGCCGGAGCCCGAGTTCGACATCCTCAAGCCCGAGGCGGCGAAGAGCGGAGAAATCGGCGTCAAGGGACGCCACCTCGACGGCCGCTTCGAATGGGATGTGTCGTTGTTCCGCATGGATTTCCGCAACCTCGTCGTGAGTCAGGACGTCGAAGGCTTGCCCGGCCTTGCCAACGCCGGCAACGAGCGCTTCAAGGGTGCCGAGATGGAAGCGCGCTGGAATCTCATGCAAGGTCTCAGCGTGGTCGGCACCTACGCCTATCACGACGCCCGCTTTGCCGACTACGTGCAGGATTTCGACGGCACGCCGACCCAGCTCGACGGCAAGCTTCTGGAATTGTCGCCGCAGCACGTCGGCAGCGTCGGTCTCATGTACGCCCAGCCGCAGGGTTTCAGCGCGCACATCGCGGCGGACTACGTCGGCAAGCGCTGGCTCAACAAGCGCAATACCGCGATCGCCGATTCGTACACCACGTTCGATGCCGGCATCGGCTACGCCTTCGATCGCTGGGAATTGCGGTTTGACGGTTACAACCTCTCCGATCGTCGCGATCCGGTTTCGGAAAGCGAGCTTGGCGACGCGCAGTACTACCGGATGCAGGCGCGTTCGTACTGGTTGAGCGCGCACTTCTCGTTCGGTACGCA
>JBDSBK010000091.1:0-5926 GCA_039921645.1 Dokdonella sp. | reverse complement strand
CAACCGCACAAGCGATTGAAGCAACTCCGCGCCATGGATGGCGCGAATGCGGCGACCGGTTACGACCGGTCGCCGTTTTTTTGCGCGTTGGCCTGGAAACGAAACGGTGTGTCCGAAAGACCAACTCCGTCAGTACGCCGCCTTCGATTCATCCGCCGTGTCACATGATGAAATCATTTCGACGCCGTTGCAGGCGCAACCGCTGAGGCACCGTCGAAATAGCTGCGCGCACGCGCGATTTCTTCCGCCTTCGGGTGATATTCGTTCCACGCCTCCTGTTCGGATGCGCGGTAGCGGATCACTCCCTTCTCGACATCGATGTCGTAGAACGGAAAAACCGCACGCAGATTGAAGAACGCGCCCGGCGCAAACAGGAGGATGTCCGCCGCGAGGTGGCCGCCCTTGAAGCTGAGCGGAAGGACGCCGTATAGCGCGTCGAAGCCTTCCTCGCTCGCCTTGAATTCGTAGTTGCCGAAGCTCGTGCCGCGCATGTTTTCGTGCGCCGGAAGGCTCAGGTGCCGATCCTTGACCAGCAGTTGCGTTGCGGCGTGAGGCGAGCTGATCGTCGTCATCGACGAGCATGCCGCGAGCAGCGCCGCGGCAAGCAGTGCCACCGTCATTTTCGATTTCATTTCTTCCCCCTGTTGGCGACGATCGCCAACGACGAAAACTATCCGATTTCCGCAACCGCGTGGGGTGTAACGATCACTGCGCCGGCTTCGATGCCAACCACGCAGACAATCCTGCAGCGCAACAATGCGATCTCGCAGCAACCCGACGTTGCGACTCTCATGTGCGCAGTTGCGTGGATCCGCGCGATCAATTCGCTCCCTGAACAGCAGCTGCGCGTACGGTTCGCATCGCGACTGACTCGCGCTTAGACTCTGAGCGAATTGCGCACCCGCAGAGTGGAAGGCCAACATGTTCAAGCGACACAGGCTGCTGCTTTCGCTTTGCGCCTTGCTCGGACTGCTCGTGATCGCCGTCGTGATGTTCGCGGCTGTATTCGACTGGAATCGCATCCGTCCCTGGGTGCAGACGCGGATCGGTGATGCCATCGGCCGCAGTGTCGCGATTGACGGCGATCTCGTCGCCAGCTGGCATTGGCGGTCGCGCTTCAATGGCGAAACACATTGGTCGCCGAATCTGCAGTTCACGGCCAACCAGGTGCGTATCGGGAACCCGGACTGGGCCGCGCGTCCGTATTTGGCGGAGCTGCAGGCGGTCGAAATCGATCTGGGTCTGCTGTCCCTGCTGCGACACGAAATCTCCATCCGCCACGCACGCCTGCAGCGCCCATCGTTGGACTTCGAGCGCCGCAAGGATGCGACCAACAACTGGACATTCACCTCGACTGTCGCAAGCTCGGACTCGACCTGGACGTTCGATATCGGCGAGATCGAATTCGATGCCGGCAAAATCGTGATTGCCGACGCCGAGCGCGAGTTGGAGCTGCACGCGGAAATCACCGCGCTCGATGCGCCGATTCCATTCGGACAGCACGTGGAAGGCGACGACCCGAGCACGCGCCGCGAAGTCGTACAACGGGTTGGTCGCGCTGCTGCCGCACGGCTGCGTGAAGCAGCCGAACAGCGTTCCGCACGCGCGAGTGCGCGCGGCCGCGAGAATCCGCCGCCATACGTGTTCGGTTGGACTGCCACGGGGACGATGCGCGGAAAAAAGATCGCGGGAAGCGGCCGTTTCGGCGGCGTGCTTGCATTGAAGGATGCGAGCCGGCCATTCCCCGTCCGCGCCGACATCGACGTGGGCTCGACCGAAATCGCGCTGACCGGGACGATCACGGATCCAACGAGTCCGGATGCGATCGACATGCGATTGTGGATCACCGGGCCGGATCTCGCGCAGCTGTATCCGATGGTCGGACTCGTGCTGCCGAAAACTCCGCCCTATGCAACCGTCGGCCGTCTGGCCGGCCGCTTCCATCCGCATCGTTCATTGCTGCGGTACGAGGATTTCGCATCGCGGGTAGGTGGCAGCGACCTGCAGGGCACGCTGACCTACAAATCAGGCGCGCCGCGGGCGACGCTGACAGGCGAGATCGATTCGACCTTGCTGCAGTTCAAGGACCTCGGCGTCCTGATCGGTGCCGAACCGGCTGCGACCGCCGTTGCGAGTGGCGGGGCCGGCAAGGTTTTGCCGGCGGAACCGTTCGATGTCGAACGCTGGAACGCGATGGACGCGGATGTGCATTTCACCGGCAAGCGCGTGATACGCGAGACCGAATTGCCGATCCGGGACGTCGATACGCGGATTGCGATGAAGGATGCCGTCTTCACGCTCGATCCTCTGCGGTTCGGCATGGCAGGCGGCGACGTCAAGGCTTCGTTGCATATCGATGCGAACGCAAGACCGGCCAAAGCCAACCTCGTGCTCGACGCGCGCAAGCTGCAGTTGCGGCGCCTGTTCGAGAAACTGGACGGACTGTCGACGAGCCTGGGCGATGTGAACGGCACGGTCCGTCTCGCGGGCAGCGGCAACTCCATTGCCGCGCTGTTCGGATCCTCCAACGGTTCTTTCAAGCTGTTGATGACGGATGGCAGGATCAGTGAAGCGTTGATGGAAAAGGCCGGCCTCAATCTTGCCAATGTTCTGCTGGCAAAATTCACTGGCGATCGGCAGATCCACATCGACTGCGCGGCAGCGGATTTCACGGCAAAGGATGGCGTGCTGAGCAGCAATCTGTTCGTGTTCGATACCGATAGTGCACTGGTCGACATCGATGGCCATGTCAGCCTGACCGACGAGAAGGTCGACTTGACCCTGCATCCTCACACGAAGGGCTTGCGCATTTTTTCGCTGCGTTCGCCGCTGCACGTACAGGGGAGTTTCCGACAGCTGGACGTCAGTGTCGACAAGAAACGCCTGCTCGCCCGCGGCGGCATCGCGATCGGCCTCGGGCTCATTGCGGCGCCGCTTGCGGCACTGGTGCCGCTGACCGCGCCCAGCGGCGACACGCCGAAAAGTTGCTCGTCACTGATGGCCAAGGCAACCGAGGCCAAGCCGCAAGGCAGCAGCGCGACTGCGGAGCGCGCGGTGCCACCCGGCCGCATCGGGCGGCGAAATTCCGCGGAGGCGGCGAGCCCTGCGAAGCGAAGGCGCTAGGGAACCGCAGGCGCGCAGCGTCGTTCGTTCAGAGCGCCGCTGCTTCAAAGCGGTTCGCGTCGCGGTTCTTGCGTACCCGCGACGGATCCCAGATGCGGCCGTTCATCGCGATGTAGACCCCATCGGGCAGGGTCTGCACCGCACCCACGGCGCAGCCGATGTTGAACACCGCGTCCGAGCCCTTGAACAACGCGGGATTGAGCGCGCCGGTCAACACCACGACCTTGCCGACGAGATTCGCCAGTGCCTGCGCGGTCTCGACCATCGTATCGGTGCCGTGCGTGACCAGCACATGCCGATGCGGTTGCTGTTCGATCGCCGTGCGTATCGACGTCCGGTCGTGGTCGTCCATATGCAGGCTGTCCTTGCGCAACACCGGTACCACGTCGAAGGTGAAGGCAACGCCAAGCGCTTGCAGGATGTCGCCGATCTGCGGCTCGCCGATCTGGAAGGTCGACTTGTCGTCGAAGTAGATCTTGTCGATCGTGCCGCCGGTGGTGACGATGACGAGGTGCTGCATGGCGATTCCCGTGGCATTCGCGGCGCGGCCGCATCAAGGATCGCGATTGTCGGCGAGAGTCGCCGCAGCGTCCATCGGGATCGCATATCGTCGTGACCGCTCGTGCCTGCGAAGATTGCAAGGATTGCCTCGGTTCCACCGCCGAACTCATCGCGGCCCGTTGCGGCAGAGGCAGATCGCGTTGCCGGCGCCGACGTGCAGGATCGACACCGGCCAAACCCGAAGGCTACGCAGCCAGCCGCTGGTTCGCGCGAATCGCCGCATGCGCCGATGCGATCGCGTGCGCTTTCTGCTCGGCACCCACGGCCACGCCTTCGGCACGCACGACCTCGATGTCGGTTATGCCGAGGAAGCCGAACAGCTGGCGCAGATAAGCTTCCTGGAAATCGAAATCGGCGCGAGGCGTTTGCACACCGTAGAAACCGCCGCGCGATGACGCGAGGATCACGCGTTTACCGCCTGCAAGCCCTTCCGGACCGTTCGCGCCGTAGCGGAAGGTCTTGCCGGCAACGGCCACACGATCGATCCATGCCTTCAGCGTGCTAGGGATCGAGAAGTTGTACATCGGCGCGCCGATCACGATCACGTCGGCGGCGAGGAATTCCTCGAGCACTTCCGCGCCGACCCGGACGGCCGGATCGCTCGCATCGGCGACCGGTGTCCAGTGCGCCAATGGTTGCGCCGCGACATCGCGATGGATGACCTGCGAGCCCGGATGCGCACGCTTCCAGACGTCGACAATCGCGCCGCTGAGTTCGCGTGAAACCGAGTAGGCGCCCAGTGCGCTTGAATCAACATGCAACAGATTCATGGTAAGTCCCTCGATGCGGGCGAAGGCCCGTTTGATGGGAAATACGGTAATCCGTGGACAATCGACGGGGTAGTCCGCAAGAATGCGATGGTTCGTTCGCCATGGAGAACAATGATGTCGGCTGTCGAAGGCGCTCTGCACGATCTGAACGACCTGCGCTTCTTCGCGGCGGTGGTCGAACATCGCGGATTTTCAGCGGCCGGACGCGCGCTGGGCACGCCGAAGTCGCGGCTCAGCAAACGCGTTTCCCAGCTCGAGGAACGCCTCGGTGTGCGCCTGCTGCAGCGGACCACGCGAAGTTTCGCGGTGACTGAAATCGGCGAGCGCTTCTACGCGCATTGCCGTGCCGCACTGGAAGAGGCGCAAGCCGCGCAGGATGTCGTCGACGAGCTGCGCGCCGAACCGCGTGGCGTCGTGCGCGTGAGTTGTCCGGTGTCGCTCGCGCAGACCATCGTTGCGCACGTGCTGCCGGATTTCCTGATCCAGTATCCGAAGGTGCAAGTGCGCCTGCTCGCGAGCAACCGGCGCGTCGACGTGATCAACGAAGGATTCGATCTCGCGATCCGCGTGCGCGACAAGCTCGACACCGATGCGTCGCTGGTGCTGCGCAGCTTCGGGCAGTCGCGTGTGCTGCTGGTGGCGAGCCCGGCATTCCTCGATGCGCAGGGCAGGCCGCAAAATCCGGATGAACTGGAGCGACTGCCGCTGCTCTCGATGCTCGAACACGAGGGCGCGCAGATCCTCGAACTGACCGATGCACAAGGTCGCAAAACGAATGTCGAGATGCAGGCGCGCGTCGCGTGCGGCGAATTCGCGGTGCTGCTGGAAGCGGCCAAACGCGATGTCGGCATCGCGATGTTGCCGGAGTTCGTCTGCGCGCCGTCGATCACGCGCGGCGAACTCGAGGTCGCACTGCCGGCCTGGAGCATGCCGCAGGGAACCATGCATTTCGTCTACCCGAGCCGGCGTGGGCAGCTGCCTGGCGTTCGCTCCTTTGTCGAATTTCTCGTGGACCGTTTGCCAGGCGCCGTGCAACTCAAGCACGAACAATGCAATCGGCGTAAGGCTGCTGAAAGCTCGCCTTGATAGAAAGCCGGATGGGCGTCGCCGCGCCGTTGCTGTTTCGTTTCATCAAGGAGATTGCATGCGCACCTCATCACCGTTGGCTGCTGTCGCGTTCGCACTTTCGCTGGCGCCGTCCGCCTACGCCGCCGGCGACGCCGTTGCCGGCAAGGGCGTGTTCGATGCGCAATGCATGGCCTGCCACACGATCGTTGCCGGCAAGAACGGATTCGGACCGTCGCTTGCGGGCGTGATCGGGCGCAAGTCCGGCGCGCTTGCCGGTTACACCTATTCGCAGGCCATGGCGAACGCCGGCCTGACCTGGGATGCGAAGACGATCGACGAATTCATCGCTGCCTCGACAACGAAGGTGCCAGGTACCGCGATGCAGGTCAGCGTCACCGATGCGA
>JBDSBK010000090.1:0-2939 GCA_039921645.1 Dokdonella sp. | reverse complement strand
ATCGTGCTGGGCGTGCTGACCGTCCTCGCATTGATCGTCGATTTCGTCGCCGGCATGCTCGGCGCAAAACGCGTGGGCGCGAGCCGCTACGCCGTGATCGGAGCGATGCTCGGAACGCTCGTCGGGGTATTTTTCAGTCTGCCGGGATTGCTGCTCGGACCGTTTGTCGGCGCCCTGCTCGGCGAACTCGTGGCCGGCGGCACGCTGCGCAAGGCCACGGGCGTCGGCGTTGGCGCGTGGCTCGGATTCGTCATTGGCGCGGTTGCGAAACTCGGCCTGTGCTTCGCGATGCTCGGCATCTTCGGCTTCGCGTTTCTCGTCGGCTGAGCGCTGCGCGGCGGCGCGTCAGGCGATGCGTGACAATCCGGCAATCGCAGCCTCGCTTTCTTCGCGTCGTGTATCGTCGAACGGCGTCACCTCCACACGCACGATCGTGGCCGGGTCCAGGCAATGCACATTGACGTCGAAGCCATCCGGGTTCGAGCGCGGAACATAAAAGCCCTTGATCCCGCAGACACGGCAAAACCGATGTTTCGCCGTGCCCGTGTTGAACGTGTACTCGGCAAGATCGTCCGAACCGGCGAGCAGGCGGAATCGCGCTGCGGGCACGATCAGATGCAGGAATCCGCTCATGCGGCAAATCGAACAATTGCAATCGAGCGCCGCGATCACCGCTGGCGCGTCGACTTCAAAGCGTACGCGGCCGCAATGACAACCCCCGCAATGCACGACGAGCGGTGGATTCGTCATGGCGCTGGCAGCACGTAGTACAGCACCGCAAAAAACTGCAGCACGCTGCCGAGCAGCACAAACGCGTGCCACAGCGCGTGGTTGTAGGGCAACCGCTTCCACAGGTAGAACGGAACACCGAGCGTGTAGGCGACGCCACCGCCGAACAGCAGCCAGAGACCGCCCGCAGGCAGACTCGCCATCAGCGGCTTGATCGCGACCAGCCCGACCCAGCCCATGCCGACATACAGCGCGGCCATCACGCCACGGTGGCGTACGCGACGCAACTCCAGCGCGATGCCCGCGAACGCGAGCGTCCATACGATCGCGAACAGCGACCAACCCCACGTGCCGTGGAGGCTGATAAGGGTGAACGGCGTGTAGGTACCCGCGATCAACAGGAAGATCGCCGCGTGATCGAGCAGGCGCAGCACCGGTTTCACGCGCTCGCCTGGAACGCTGTGGTACAGCGTCGACGCGGTGTAAAGCAGGATCAGGGTCGCGCCATACACGCCGACGCTGGCGAGGTGGCGCGCATCGCCTGCGCGCGAGGCGAACGCGACCAGGGTCGCGAGCCCGACGATGCTGAGCACGATGCCCACACCATGGATCAGGCTCGAAGCGAACTCTTCGCCATCGCTGTAGCGCGCCGCGCGAATGTCGACCGATGGCATCAACCGGAACTCCGCGCGATCCGATTGGCGCGCCGCAATATCCACCGTACCCGATCGTGCATCCTCTGTCAGCGGCGTGAGATCGTGAACTTGCCGAACGCCACGCCGAGGTCCCAGCCCGTGCCTTTGCCGGACAACGCCAGCGAAACCGGGCCCTTTGTCAGCGCTTGCGCTTCGGCAGAATTGCCGGCGCCCGCATGCGCGCCCGCACTCGCGTAGACGCCGAGCACCTGATCGATGTCGTAGACCTCGGAGAACTTGCCGAGGCCATCGGTGATCTCGGATTTGCCGAACGTGAGACCGCCGCCCCTTGCGCGGATATGCACCTTCATTTTCTGGCCGTTATCGCAGGTGACGGTGCCGTCGCCGGACGCCGTCTTGTAGAACGCGGACCAGCCGGCCAGCGAAAAGCGCATCCGGCAATCGATGCGGTTTGCCGCATGTACCGACGCCGACAGCGATGCGAGCGTCAAGGCCGCAGCCGTCAGCACGAAACTCGTCTTGCGCATGATCGTCTCCTCGAGGTGAGGCCGATTGTCGACGATTGCGTGGCGCCCCGCACGACCCGTTTCTCACTTCGCGCAGCCTCGGCGCGGCAAGCGACGCCGCGTCAACGGCGAAGTAAGCTTGGGCTTCCCGGCCGGAGATCTGCGATGGCCAGTCCAAATGCTTCAAAACCGGAAATCCTGATCCATGTGCGCCGTGCCGACGCGCCCACGCGAGCGGCGGCGGTGGGGCTCGCGCTGGCACGGCGACTCGGCGCCTGGGCCACCGGGTTGCATATCGTGCCGATCGCGCCCGCGGCCATCGCGTCGCCCGAAGCGGTTGCTCTTTACGTGAGCGAGGCCGATGCGTTGTACCGCGATGCGCTGCAGCAGGAGCCGACCTGGCGCACGCAACTCGACGCGCACGGCATCGACGGCGAATGGCAGGTTTCGCAAGGCGACACGATCGAAGCGCTTAGTCAGGCATCGCGGTGGTCCGATCTCGTCGTGGTCGAGCGACCGCAACTCGATCCCGATGCACCCATCGGCTGGGGCATTGTCTCGCGTACCGTCTTCGGCGCATCGGCGCCCGTCGTCGTCGTGCCGGAAACGGCGCCTTGCGCGAGCGTGGGCGAGCGCATGCTGATTGCGTGGAATCAAAGCCGCGAGGCGACGCTCGCGATTCGCGGCGCACTGCCATTGCTGGCACGGGCCGCTCAGGTACTCGTGCTCGAAGGCAGCCCCGCCGAGAATCCGTTCGGGGCGCGCTATCTGCCCAAGCTGGACTTGCGCGCGTGGCTGCGGCGACACGGCATCGCCGCCGAATTCATCCCGTTTGCACCGGCGAAGGAGCATGGCGCCGAACTGCTGGCGGCGGCGCACGCGGTCGACGCCGATCTCATCGTGATGGGCGCCTGGGGCCACTCACGCATCGCCGAACTCGTGCTCGGCGGCACCACGCGGCATTTGTTCCAGCACAGCGATGTGCCCTTGCTCGTCGCGCATTGAGAGCCGCGCGCTCAAATTTGTGGGAGCGGCTTCAGCCGCGATG
>JBDSBK010000089.1:0-10058 GCA_039921645.1 Dokdonella sp. | reverse complement strand
CGCATACAACTTCAGCAGGGTGTCGTTGTCCGGGCGCTCGGAAAGTTTCTTGATGTCTTCCGCGGCTTGTTCGAATTTGGTCTTGAGGTTCGACATGGAGGGCTCACGGGTCGCCGCACGCGTTGCGGATGTCGAGCTTACAACAGCGCAGCGGTACGTGGTCAATCGGCATGCCCAGATCGCCATAGCCACGAGCGGACGCGCACGGCTATGCTTGCCGAACAACGGAGATCGGGGAACGAGCCATGACGTATTTCGTGACTGGGGCTACCGGGTTCATCGGGCGGCATCTCTTGCAACGCCTGCTCGAGCGCAAAGGCACGATCCATTGCCTCGTGCGCAAGGAATCGCTGACCAAGTTCAAGGCCTTGCGCGAACAACTCGGTGCCGATGAAAAACGCATGGTCGCCGTCCTTGGCGACCTGGCCAAGCCGAACCTCGGTGTCACGCCCGCTGGCGCGCGCGAACTCGGCGGCAAGATCAAGCATTTCTTTCACCTCGCAGCGGTCTACGATCTTGCCGCGAACATCGAGAGCCAGGCCACGGCCAACGTCGATGGCACGCGCCACGCGCTGCAACTGGCGCAGGCGCTGAAGAGCGGCTGCTTCCATCACATCAGTTCGATCGCGGTTGCGGGTTTGTATCCCGGCGTATTCCGCGAGGACATGTTCGACGAGGCCGAGGATTTTGATCATCCGTATTTCCGCACCAAACACGACGCCGAAGCGCTGGTGCGCAAGGACTACCCACTGCCGCATCGCGTGTATCGCCCCGGCATGGTGATCGGCGATTCGCGCACGGGCGAAATCGACAAGGTCGATGGACCCTACTATTTCTTTCGCCTGATCAAGAAAATGCGCGAGACGCTGCCGCCGTGGATGCCGACGATCGGCCTGGAAGGCGGCCGCATCAACCTCGTGCCGGTCGACTGGGTCGCTTCGGCGATCGATCACATCGCGCACAAACCGGCGCTCGACGGCCATACCTTCCACCTGACGGACCCGGCGCCGCGTCGGATTGGCGAAGTGCTGAACCTGTTTGCGCGTGCAGGACACGCACCCCAAATGACGATGCGCATCGATGCGCGCATGTTCGGCTTCATCCCAGGCAGCGTGCGCTCGGCGCTGGGAAACCTGCCGCCGGTCAAACGCGTCGTCAACGTGCTGTTGCGCGATCTCGGCATCCCCGCATCGGTGATGCAGTTCATCAATTATCCGACACGCTTCGATTGCCGCGAGACCGAACGCGCGCTGAAAGGCTCGAAGATCAAACTGCCCAAGCTCGACGACTACGCCTGGCGCCTGTGGGATTACTGGGAGCGCCATCTCGATCCCGACCTGTTCATCGACCACTCGCTGAGCGGCAAGGTCAAGAACAAGGTCGTGGTGATCACGGGCGGCTCGTCGGGCATCGGCAAGGCTGCCGCGATGAAGATTGCCGCGGCGGGCGCCAAACTCGTGATCTGCGCGCGAGGAGCCGAGGAGTTGGAAGCGACGAAGAAGGAAATCGAGGCTGCCGGCGGCAGTTGCCACACCTACATCGTGGATCTCGCGGATCTGGCTTCATGCGACGCGTTCGTCGCGCAGGTGCTTGCCGACCACGGTCGGGTCGATATTCTCGTCAACAATGCGGGACGTTCGATCCGCCGCGCGATCCATGCGAGTTTCGATCGCTTCCACGATTTCGAGCGCACGATGCAGCTCAATTATTTCGGTGCTCTGCGTCTGATCATGGGCGTGCTGCCGGGCATGGCCGAGCGCCATCGCGGCCACATCATCAATATCTCTTCGATCGGCGTACTGACCAATTCGCCGCGTTTCTCGGCCTATGTCGCATCAAAAGCCGCGCTGGATGCGTTCTCGCGTTGCGCGCAGGCCGAGTATTCGGACAACGGCGTCAATTTCACGACGATCAACATGCCCTTGGTAAAGACGCCGATGATCGCACCGACAAAGATGTACGACTCGGTTCCGACGCTGTCGCCGGAAGAGGCGGCCGACATCATTGTCGAGGCAATCGTCGAACGGCCGGTACGCATCGCGACACGGCTCGGGACCTTCGCGCAGGTGTTCTACGCGCTCGCGCCGCGCGTCTACGAGATCATGATGAACACGATCTTCCGTCTGTTTCCGGATTCGACTGCATCGAAGGGCATGAAGGGGCGCTCGGAAATCGAGCAGCCGACCAGCGAGCAAATCGCCGTCGCCGCCCTGCTCCGAGGAGTGCATTGGTAGAAAATTCGCGCTCAAGCGATGCCTTCGGGCATCGCTTGCGAATTTTTCTGAGGAGGCTCGGATGCCGACTGGAGAACCCACCATGGACGGTTGCTCGCGGCAGCTCCCAACGAAGCTTTGTCGATGCCGTCCGGCATCACACGGAATTTTCTGAGGAGGCAGGATGCCGACTGGAGAACCCCCCAGGGATGGTTGCTCGCGGCAGCTTCAAACGAACGCGGCCGTCCAGCAAACCGCCACTCGCCCACAGCAAAACGGCGCCGAATCGGCGCCGTTCACGGGTTGGTCTGCAGTTTTACTTCGCAGCGCGTTTTTTCGCCGGGCGCTTCGCCGCCGGCTTGTCGCCACCACGCTTGCGTACATCACGGGCCAGGTCATCGATGCGCTTGTTGAGCGACTTCAACTCTTCACGGCTCGGGATGCCAAGGCGGCCGAGCGCACGCGAGACGCGGTCCTCGAATACCTTTTCCAGCTTGTCCCAGGTCTCCTGACTGCGCTCGCGCGCCTGACCCAGGGTCGTCTCGACATTCCCGCGAACTTCGTTGACCTTGGCTTCGGTGAACTTGCGCGTCTTCGCGTCGAGCGCGGCGCCTTCCTTCACGAGCGCCTCGAACAGCTTGCCGCCTTCTTCCTGCGCCTTGGCGAATGCGCCGAGACCGGCGAGCCAGATCTGCTGGGCCGAGTCCATCACGGTCTTGCCGACGCTGCGTGCCTCGGTGGCGGCATCCTGCGTTTTGCTGCGGCTCTTGAGCTTCGGTTTCGCTGCCATCGTCGTGTCCTCGTGTTTCTGGGCGCGGCGAATGCCGCGAGTCGACGGGACTTTCACCGTTTGCGTTAGAGCAGACACACTACGTCGGTCGATGCCCACGGACTACGGAAGGTTTTTGTCGAGCTGGCCGTTGATCTCGCGCTCGATGACCGATTTCAGCGCACCCATGAGAAAGCCGAGTTCCACGCGCACGTGGATTTCGTCCTTGGCAACCGCGATATGTCCCTTTACCCCGCTGCGATCGAAATTGAGTTGGTTGCCGGCCCATTCGTGCGCGACACCGTATTCCTTCGCGATGCCCTTGGCGACGCGTTCGACGGCGGCTTTCGCGGCCTTCAGGCTCATTTTGTGCGGGCGGCGAATATCGATGGTGGCCATGTTGTTCCTGACGGTCTGACTGCAATGCGTCGCATGATGCCCGAGCCTGTGCCCGCTGCGTAGTCGCACCGCGGCATCGTGCACGCATCTGCCGACGACACGCGAATGCTGTGATAATGTCCTTCGATCAGCCAGCGAATTCAAAGCGATGCGACTCAGTTTTGCCAACGGCGAACATGCCGATTTCGTCCTCGATGCCGGCGTCGCAAGTCTCGGCCAGGCGGACGGCAACACGCTGGTCCTGATCGGCAAGGACGTCGCCGCGCGACATGCGCGCATCAGCGTCGACGCGCGCGGGATCGTGCTCGAAGTGCTGGATCCGGCCGCGCGCACCCACCTGAATGCGCGGCCCGTGCGCGAAAAAGCCGTCCTTAGGTGCGGCGACGTGCTGTGCCTGGGCACGGTTACGATTGTGGTCAAGATCGATCGCGACGACTTGATAGAGACCGCACTGCCACCCGAAATGTCGGTGGCGGCGGCCTCGTCGAATCCGGCCCGTGTCATCCTGCGGGGCGTTTCCGGCAGCCATTTCGGCAAGGCGATCGCGGTCAACACGCGGCTCACGGTGGGCAGTGGCGCCGATTGCGGACTGGTCATCGGTGAGACGAAAATCGCCGCTCGGCACGCGTTGATCGAGAACGTCGGCGATGCGATCTATCTGCGCAACGTGTCAGCTTCAAACGTCAGTGCCGTGAACGGCGTGCGGGTCAGGAACGCCGTCGTTCACCCCGGCGACCAGCTTGCGTTCGAGCGCAGCCATTTCGTGGTCGAAGCGCCTGGGCTGCCTTTGCGTGGCGAAATCCGCAACACCGAAGCGCTGGCGGGCTCGGAATCGTTCGACACCGTGGCAGGCGCAGATTCGGCTATCGAACCTGCACCGGCGGAGCGCGCGATCTGGTGGCTCATCGGCGCCGCGGCGCTGATCGCGCTCGCGCTCGTGTTGTTGATCCATCGCGGCATCTAGCCGGGCGTCCGCGAACATTCCGGTGGTACCTGCGGCGTTTACGCCAAACGCCGCAGACAGCGGGCATCAGTGCACCGCTACGCGCACCAGGGCCGGTGCTTCACGGTATCGATCGGGGAAAACGCGCTTGAGGTTCTCGATCTTTGGCAGGTCGTTGACGACGATGTAGGGCGCACCCGGATTGAGCGTCAAGTAATCCTGATGGTAGTTCTCCGCCGGATAGAACGGCTTGCCCTGTTCCAGCGTCGTGACGATCGGTGCGGGATACGCGTGGGCCTTTTCTAATTGCGCGATGTAGCCCTTGGCGACCTTGAGCTGCTCGTCATTCGCGGCAAAGATCGTCGAACGGTACTGGCTGCCACGGTCCGGCCCCTGCCGGTTCAATTCGGTTGGATTGTGTGCAACCGAAAAGTAGATCTGCAGCAGCTGTCCATATGTGACCTGCTTCGGGTTGTAGGTGACTTCGACCGATTCCGCGTGGCCGGTATCACCCCCGCCGACGGCTTCATAACGGGCCGTATCTCCAGCGCCGCCCGCATATCCCGACACCGCCTTCATGACACCTTTCACATGCTGGAACACACCCTGTACACCCCAGAAACAACCGCCGGCAAACACGGCCTTCTCCGAAGCTGCTGATTGCATGGATTCATCGACTGCAGGCGCGGGAATCACGAATGCCGGTTCCTGCGAGCGAGCGGAAACCTGCCAGAGCAGCATGCCCGGCAGGGCCAGCATGGCGAGATAAAGCAGGGGTCGTGTTGCTTTCTTCAAACGTGAGTTCATGTGAGTCTCCTTGATGGATCGTCGTTGTCGCCGGCAGCGCCGGCTATCCGAACGTGAATGCGAATGCCTGGGCACCCGGATCGAGGAATTCGATCTCGAAGGTGCGGTCCTTTATCTCGCCGCTCGATCGAATCAATTGATAGAGCCGTTGCTCGTTGATGACACCGTTTCCGTCGCTGTCGGTATCGGTTCCGTGGTTCTGGCCTGGCGGTGTACCGTCGATCATCACGCGGAAACGCAGTGGCTTGCCTTTCTTGCCGGGCCCGAGCACGAGGTGCAGATCGCGCGCATGAAACCGGTAGGCGATGCTGCCGCCGGCGGCGACCATTGCCGCCTTTTCTTCGCCGACCGACCAGGTGCCAGAAAGGCCCCACTGGTTGCGCGCCGGCTCCGCAGGCGCGGCATAGACGTGTGCCATATCTTTGACCTGGCCGCCCGCCGACGCGAAGTTCGCTGCGCGCGCGTAACCGATATAGGTCTCCGGCGATTGCACGTCGCGCAGATCCGACGCGAGTTGCGCGCCCGCCGATTGCGTCTTCACGAGACCCGCCGAAACGTCGCGGCTTCCGGTTTCGGCAAGCAGTTGCTGGATCACGTGCTCTGATTCGTCGTACTTTCCTTCACCGAAATGATGATGGCGAATGCGTCCCTGCGCATCGATGAAATAGTGTGCGGGCCAGTATTCGTTCCGGAAAGCTCGCCAGATCGCATAATCGTTGTCGATCGCGACCGGATAGGCGATTTCGTTGTCCTTGACCGCGCGACGCACATTGTCGATGTCCTTCTCGAACGCGAATTCAGGCGCATGCACGCCGATCACGACCAATCCCTGATCCTTGTACTTTTCCGCCCACGCACGGACATAGGGCAGCGCACGCAGGCAGTTGATGCAGGAATACGTCCAGAAATCGACGAGAACGACCTTGCCGCGCAAGTCGGTATTGCTCAGAGGTTTCGAGTTGAGCCATTCGACGGCGCCTTCAAGCGGCGGGGCCATCCTTTCCACCGGAAGTGTTGGCGCCGCCGTATCCGCTGATCCGCTTGAGGAAGGTGCGACGGAGTCAGCCGTCGATGACGCGCCTGCCGTGCGTGGATGAACCGCGTCGACCAGCGCGCTTTCGATGCCTCCCGCGCGCGCCAGCGAAAAACGCGTCAATAAACCCGTGTCGAGTCCAAGCGCGATCGCGACGACGCCCGCGAGCACGGCAAGACCAAGCCCGCGACGTATCCATTCGCCGGCTCCGAGCGACTTCTTCATCATGACGAAAACACGACCGCCGACGAGCAACGCGATCGCGAGCGATGTCGCTGCGCCCGCCGCATAGGCGAGCAGGAGCAGGCTCGTCCCGATATTCGCGCCTTGCAATGCGGCGCCCGTCAGCACGAGGCCGAGGATCGGTCCTGCGCAAGGTGCCCACAGCAGCCCCGTCGCGACGCCGAGCAGAAAGGACGGCAGCATAGACGCCTTGCCGTGCTCGACGTCGTCAGCCGATTGCGAAAGACGCGCTCCGATCGCAACCAATGGACGTGCCAGACGCTCGGCGAGCGCCGGAAACATCAGGGTCATGCCGAAGAACGCGAGGATCGCCAGCGCGACGAATCGACCGTACTGGTTCGCCTGCACGGCCCAGCCGCCGCCCACGGCGGCGAGGGTGGCGACCACCGCGAATGTGATGGCCATGCCGCACAGCATCGGCAGCCCGCTGCGCAGGAATGGCTGCCCTGCGCGTGCGAACACGAAAGGCAACACCGGCAGGATGCACGGGCTGAGTATCGTGAGTACGCCGCCGAGGTAGGCGAGAACGAGAAGGATCATTGGGGCGGTCGGAATCCCGTCGTCAGGCAGATGCTTTGAAAGTTAGTGCGACGCCGTTCATGCAATAGCGCAAGCCGGTCGGGCGTGGACCATCGTCGAACACGTGCCCGAGGTGACCCCCACAGCGCCGACAGTGGATCTCGGTACGCACCATGCCCAAGGTCGAGTCGCGGGTTTCCCCGACCGCGTTGGCCAGCGGCTTCCAGAAACTGGGCCAGCCCGTTCCGCTGTCGAATTTGGTTTGCGACGAGAACAAGTCGAGTGCGCAACCGGCACAGGCGAACGTGCCACTGCGTTTCTCGTGATCGAGCGGGCTGGTGAAGGCGCGCTCGGTGCCCTGTTGGCGCAGAACGCTGTATTGCGCAGGCGTCAGCAGGTTCCGCCATTCTTCATCGGTATGTGCGACTTCAAAATGCTCGACTGCCTCGGCGCGAGCGTTGGGCATCGCCCATTTGCGAAGGCCCACGACGCCCAGTGTTGCCAGAACGGCACCGCCGACCAGCAGACGGCGGCGAGCGGGATCCGCCTCGTTTCGATGGAATTTGCTCATGGAGTCAAACCTCTTGGAAGTTGCGGGCATGGAACGAATGGAACCTTGATGCGCGTCGGCCGAGCGCACATGGACAACTGAGTTGAGAACCCAATGCCGCTCCGGTAGTGGCATCCAAGACCGTCCGATCGCCGAAAACATTTCGCGGCGCAGCGCGTCGTGGATGCGCTCCAATGTCGATCGTTCGGCGTCGATTCATGAAATTTGAGCCTATGGGGCGAATTCACGCCTGCGCCCCTTGCCTCGATGCTGCGACGCGACATAATCTCCAGCTCTGCCCAGGAGGTTTCCCGTGAGTCGTGGATACAACTTCAGCGCTGGCCCGGCCGCGCTGCCGGAAGAAGTGCTGCGTCAGGCCCAAGCCGAAATGCTCGAGTGGGGCGATGCGCGTGCGTCGGTGATGGAAATCAGCCACCGCGGCAAGGACTTCATTGCGATGGCGGAACAGGCCGAACGCGACCTGCGCGAGCTGCTGGCGGTGCCGGCGAACTACAAGGTGCTGTTCCTGCAGGGTGGTGCGACCCAGCATTTCGCCCAGATCCCACTCAATTTCGCGCGCCGCGACCAACCCGTCGATTACGTATTGACCGGCGACTGGAGCGAGAAAGCCGCCAAGGAAGCGAAGACGCTGGCGCAGGTCCGCATTGCGGCGACGTCCGCTGCGACCAACTACGACCGCGTTCCAGCGCGTTCGGAGTGGGATCTCGATCCCGCAGCCGCGTATGTCCACGTGACACCGAACGAAACGATTCGCGGCGTCGAATTCCACGACGTTCCCGAGGTTGGCAACGTGCCGCTGATCGGCGATGTGTCTTCGACGATCCTGTCGCGTCCATTGGACGTGTCGAAATACGCACTGCTGTATGCCGGTGCGCAGAAGAACATCGGACCGTCCGGCCTGGTCGTGCTGGTCGTGCGCGACGATTTGCTCGAACGCTGCCCGAAGGACATTCCGAAGATCTTCAACTACGCCGAACATGCGGCGCAGGGCTCGATGCTCAACACACCGAATACCTGGGGCTGGTATCTCGCCGGGCTGGTGTTTCAGTGGGTCAAGCGTCATGGCGGTGTCGCTGCGATGGGCGAGCGCAATCGGGCGAAGGCCGAGCTCCTGTACGGCTACATCGACACTTCCGGGTACTACAGGAATCCCGTCGAGAAGTCGGCGCGCTCGTGGATGAACATTCCATTCACGCTGCCGCGCGAGGACCTTGATGCGGCGTTCCTGAAGGAGTCGGAGGCGGCAGGACTGCTGTCCCTCAAGGGCCACCGCGCGGTGGGTGGCATGCGCGCCTCGATCTACAACGCGGTGCCGATCGAAGGCGTGCAGGCGCTGGTAGATTTCATGCGCGACTTCGCGCGTCGGAACGGCTGATTCAACGCGAAGTATTCCTCAATCGTCACTCCGGCGCAGGCGGCAGCGGGCCTTCCCAACGAACGAAATCTCGACATCAAGCCGCATGCCCGCTCGCGCGGGATACCGGCCTTCAAGGAAAAACATGTTCAAGATCCAGACGCTCAACAACATCTCGCGCAATGGTCTCGATCGCCTGCCGGCAAACCTCTACAGCACGGCAAATGAATTCGCGGAGCCGGACGCAGTGCTCGTTCGCTCCGCCGACATGCACAAGACGCCGATCGCGGCGAGCGTAAAAGCGGTCGCCCGTGCCGGTGCAGGTACCAACAACATCCCGGTGACGGCGTTGTCGGCACGCGGCGTGCCGGTGTTCAACGCGCCGGGCGCCAACGCCAACGCAGTCAAGGAGCTGGTCGTCGCGGGCATGCTGCTCGCAGCGCGCAATATCGCCGATGCGCTCGGGTTCGTGCGCGATCTCGCAGCGGGCGACGATCTGCATCATCGCGTCGAAGCCGAGAAGAGACGTTTTGTTGGCGCCGAACTCGCAGGCAAGACGCTCGGTGTGGTCGGCCTCGGTGCGATCGGTGTCAAGGTCGCGAATGCGGCCTATGCGCTCGGCATGCGCGTGGTCGGATTCGATCCGCACATGACCGTCGATGGTGCATGGCAGTTGTCGGCGGAAGTCGCCAAGGCAGGTTCGTTGAACGAATTGTTCGCTGCGTCTGACTACCTGACTTTCCACGTGCCGCTCAACGACAAGACCAAGGGTGTGTTCGGCGCCGCGGCGCTCGACGTCATCCGCCCCGGTCTTGTTTTGTTGAATTTCGCGCGCGAGGGCATCGTCGACGCGGCGGCGCTGCGTCGCGGCCTCGCCGACGGACGCATCGGTCGATACGTGTCTGATTTTCCTGAATCCGATCTGCTCGGGGACGCGCGCGTGATCGCGCTGCCGCACCTAGGTGCTTCGACCGGCGAGGCCGAGGAGAACTGCGCATTGATGGTCGTCGACCAGCTGCGCGATTTCCTCGAAAACGGCAACGTGCGAAATTCGGTGAATTTCCCCGAGACACGCATGGCGCGGGCTGGCAGCGCGCGCATCTGCATCGCGAACAGCAATCGTCCGAACATGATCGGCCAGCTTTCGCATGCGCTGGGAGAAGCGGGCGTCAACATCGCGCAGATGCACAACGCCTCGCGCGGTGAG
>JBDSBK010000088.1:0-16751 GCA_039921645.1 Dokdonella sp. | reverse complement strand
CCGACAAGCCGAACAAGACCCCCAAGCCCTCCGCCGACTTGATCGAATTGCCGGTGCTGCCGCTGCGCGACGTCGTCGTGTTTCCGCACATGGTGATACCGCTGTTTGTCGGTCGCGAGAAATCCGTACGCGCGCTGGACATCGCGATGGCAGGCGGCAAGAAGATCCTGCTCGTTGCCCAGCGCAGCCCGGATGTGGACGATCCCGTCGCTGGCGACTTGTATTCGATCGGCACGATTGCGACTGTGCTGCAGCTTCTCAAGCTGCCCGATGGAACGATCAAGGTGCTGGTCGAAGGTACGGATCGCGCGGAGATCGCAGCATTCGGCGAGCGCAACGAACTGATGGTCGCGCACGCACGCGTGCTGGATGCCGCCTACACACGCAGCGATCGCGAGGTCGACGTGATCGGCCGCCAGCTCACCAGCCTCTTCGAACAACTGGTCAAGCTGTCGCGCAAGATTCCGCCGGAACTGATGGCGACGTTGGCGGGTATCGAGGACGCTTCGCGCCTCGCGGACACGATCGCTTCGCATATCGCCGTACGCGTCGCCGAAAAGCAGCGTGTACTCGAGACGGTCGATGTGGCCGATCGCCAGGAGCTCTTGGTGGGCATGGTGGATGGCGAAATCGACGTGCAGCAGATCGAGAAGCGCATCCGCGGCCGCGTCAAGACACAGATGGAAAAAAGTCAGCGTGAGTACTACCTCAACGAGCAGATGAAGGCGATTCAGAAGGAGCTTGGCGACATCGAGGATGCACCGAACGAACTTGAGGATCTCGCGCGCAAGATTTCTGCGGCGGGTATGCCCAAGCCGATTGAAACCAAGGCGCGCAGCGAACTCAACAAGCTAAAGCAGATGTCGCCGATGTCGGCCGAAGCCACGGTGGTGCGCAACTACATCGATTGCCTGCTCGGCGTGCCATGGAAGAAGAAGACGAAGGTGCGCCGCGATCTTCAACGCGCGCAGGAAGTGCTGGACGCCGACCATTTCGGCTTGGAGAAGGTCAAGGAGCGCATCCTTGAATACCTTGCCGTGCAGCAGCGTGTGAACAAGATGAAAGGGCCGATCCTTTGCCTCGTCGGCCCACCTGGCGTCGGGAAGACATCGCTGGGTCAGTCGATCGCGAAGGCGACCAATCGCAAGTTCATCCGCATGTCGCTTGGCGGGGTGCGTGATGAAGCAGAGATCCGCGGTCATCGCCGGACCTATATCGGTTCGATGCCGGGACGGATCATCCAGAACCTGACCAAGGCCGGTACGCGCAATCCGCTGTTCGTGCTCGATGAAATCGACAAGATGTCGATGGACTTCCGCGGCGACCCGTCGGCCGCGCTGCTCGAGGTGCTCGATCCAGAACAGAATCATACGTTCAACGATCACTATCTGGAGGTCGATGTCGATCTTTCGGAAGTCATGTGGATCGCGACGGCAAACTCGCTGAACATTCCACCCGCGCTTGCTGATCGCATGGAAGTGATCCGCATTCCCGGATACACGGAAGAAGAGAAGGCGAACATCGCACTGCGCTATCTGGTACCCAAGCAGCTCAAGGCAAACGGGCTCAAGGTGGGCGAATTGCAGGTTGCCGAGGATGCGATTCGCGATGTGATTCGGTACTACACGCGCGAGTCCGGTGTGCGTAGTCTCGAGCGCGAAATTTCGAAGATATGCCGCAAGGTCGTCAAGGAACTCAGTCTCGCCGCCGCGAAGTCTGCGAAGAAGGGCAAGGCTGCGGCGGAGCGCAAACGCGCAAAGATGACGGTCAACGCGAAGAATCTGGACGATTATCTCGGCGTGCGCAAATTCACCTATGGCCGTGCCGAGCAGCAGAACGAAGTCGGATTGGTGACGGGCCTGGCCTGGACTGAAAGCGGTGGAGACCTGCTCAGCATCGAAACGACCGTGGTTCCGGGCAAGGGAAAGCTGATCCATACTGGCCAGCTCGGCGATGTGATGCAGGAGTCGATCCAGGCGGCACTCAGTGTTGTACGCGCGCGCGCTGAACGTTTCGGCATCGATCCGGACTTCCACCAGAAGCTCGACGTGCATGTACACGTGCCTGAAGGAGCAACGCCGAAGGACGGTCCGAGCGCCGGCATAGCCATGTGCACGGCGCTGGTTTCGGTGCTCACCAAGGTTCCGGTGCGATCGGAAGTCGCGATGACGGGCGAGATCACCCTGCGCGGTCGCGTGCTGCCGATCGGCGGCCTCAAGGAAAAACTGCTCGCAGCGCATCGCGGCGGTATCACGACGGTGATCATCCCGGAAGACAACCGCAAGGATCTGGTCGACATCCCGAAGAACGTGACGGAATCCCTTGATATTCATCCGGTGCGCTGGATCGACGAGGTGCTCGATCTTGCATTGGAACGACCACTGACTCCCGCTACGCGTGCAGAAGGCGATGCGACGCGGCCGCGCGAGGAACACGCGATCGAGTCCACGGTACGGCCGCACTAGCGATCGCGTCGACCCGCGATCGCGCCGCTGGCTCGATTCGCGCAGATCTCGGGGGCGATCGGCAGGTCGTCAACTGACGAAGCGTTCGTGGTTCGATTATCTCCGAGTGTCACGCGCTGCGTGTCATTGCCGTTCGTTCTCGAGCGGTGTCAAGGGCAGGCGCGCAATCGCGTTGACCTCGATCGGCTAAAAAGCCCCGGAAAGCGCGCCACGACTTGTATTGCGCCCCCCCATACGCACTGGTATAAAGAGCGCGCCGCGATCCAAGATGACGCCGTTGTCCGGGCGATTGCGGGGTAACGAGGCAGGCGAACTCCAGGTGAAACAGCCTTCGGATATGCGTGCCCCGACTCGATCAAATTTTTTGCGGAGCGTCAGCTCCGAGCGGGAGTCTTAAATGAATAAAGGCGAATTTGTCTCAGCGATTGCTGATGCCTCCGGACTGACCAAGGCCGATGCGGAGCGTGCTGTCGAAGGAATGTTCAAGGTCGTCAAGAAGACGCTGAAGACCGGCGACTCCATTTCCCTGGTGGGTTTCGGTACCTTCGTGGTGCGCAAGCGCGCAGCGCGCACGGGTCGCAACCCGCGCACCGGTGAAACGATCAAGATCAAGGCCTCGAAAGTGCCGGCGTTCAAGGCAGGCAAAGCGCTCAAGGACGCCTTGGGCTAAACTTGCAAGTCGTTCCTGGGGCGGCCTCGCCGTCGACCGTCTGGAGCGGATTCGGGTGCTTAGCTCAGCGGTAGAGCGTCTCCCTTACACGGAGAGGGTCGGGGGTTCGAAACCCTCAGCACCCACCAACGGACTGCGGATGGCCAAGGCGCGCCTTTCTGTGCGCGACCTGACCCGAAGATAGTGTTTCCAGCGAGGGCGCCCGCGAGGCGCCTTCGTTTTTTTACGGATGTGCCTTGATCCACGTTGTCCGCTGCGTCTTCTCGCGCGGGCGCGTAAAATCCTCGTGTCAACAACCTGTGCCAAGCGGGCACAGGCCTACCAGAACAGGTTCTGAAATCATGTTGCAGCTGCTACGCGGAAAAAAATCCGATCTATTCGTGAAGATCGCCCTCGTGCTGATCACGATCGGATTCTCGTTCTTCGGCATCGAGTCGTATTTCGTCTCGAACACGAGCACGGCTGTCGCCAAGGTCGGCGATGCCCAAATCGGCCAGGACCAGTTCCGCGAGCGCGTCAATCAGCAGCGCCAGCGCTTCCAGCAGATGACCAATGGCGCTGCCGACATGTCGATGTTCGACAAGCCCGAAATCAAGAAAAGCATACTCAATCAACTTGTCGACGAGCAGGTACTGCTCTCGGCGAACGAACAATTGGGTATCGCGGTTCCGGCCGAACGAATCCGCAAGGAAATTCTCGCCGTTCCCGCGTTCCAGAACGATGGCAAGTTCGATCCGGAGCAGTACAAGGCCGTGCTCGCCTCGAACAGCATGTCTCCGGCCACCTTCGAGCAGAAAGTGCGACAAGATCTCGAAAAGAACATTCTGCCGAGTCAGGTCGGGGCAACGGCGCTGGTGACCGACGCAGAGGTGGAGACTTATCTGCGCTTGCAGGATCAGCGCCGCGATTTCCACTATGTGAAACTCGATAAACCCGCCGCGGATACCAGCGAGATTCCCGCAGCCGACATCGAGGCCTACTACAACGCGCATGGCACCGAATTCATGGTCCCCGAGCGTGTCGCTCTCGACTACGTGGAACTGGACGCGAGCAAACTCGACGTGAACCTCACGCCAGATGACAGCGTGCTCAAGGAACGCTATGAGAAGGAAAAGGCGCGTTACGTTTCCAACGAGCAACGCCTCGCTTCTCATATCCTGATCAAGGTGGAAGGCAAGGGCGGTCCGGACGAGCAGAAGCAGGCTCTGGCGAAAGCCGAAAGCGTCGCGAAGGACGCCAAGGCAGGCAAGGATTTCGCTGCGCTCGCGAAGGAAAGCTCGTCCGACCTGGGTTCCAAGAACCAGGGCGGTGATCTTGGCTGGCTCGACAAGGGCAGCACCGACGAGGCGTTCGAGAGCGCTCTCTTTGCGCTCAAGAAGGGCGAAATTTCGGCACCCGTGCTGACCAGCGAGGGTTATCACATCATCAGCCTGCGCGACATCCGCCCCGGAAAGACGCGCAGCTTCGATGAAGTCAAGCCGGAACTTGCCAAGCAATATGCCGAGGGCGAACGTGAGCGCGTCTACGCCGAGAAGGCCGGAAAGCTCACCGATCTGACCTACCAGGATCCATCGTCACTGGAGGCCGCGGCCAAGGATCTCGGTCTTGCCGTGCAGAAGACAGCCTTGTTCTCGCGCCAGGGTGGCGAGGGCCTTGCCGCAAATCCGGCGATCTCCAAGGCGGCGTTCTCGGACAGCGTTCTGGTTCAGAACAACAATTCCGACCCGATCGATCTTGCTCCGAACCACATGGTCGTCGTGCGTATATCCGAGCACAAGGCGACGACGCCGATTCCGCTCGATCAGGTGCGCGACAGCGTCCGGGCGCGAATCGTCGCCGAACGCATTGCCAAGCAAGCGAAGACAAAGGCCGACGCGTTGTTCGCCGACCTTGCGAAAGGCGGATCGCTCGACGCGGTCGCGAGCGCGCAGAAGCTCAAACTCGAAGAGCAGAAGGGCATTGGTCGTGATGCGGCAACGCTCGACAGCGCGCTGGTCAAGGCCGTGTTCTCGATGCCGCGCCCGCTCACGGGCAAGACTGGCCAGCAACTCGTCGATCTTGGTGGCGACAGCTATGCGCTTGTCCAGCTCGATAACATCGTCGATGGCGATGCGTCCAAGCTCGATGCGAAGACGCGCGACGCAGCCCGCAACTCGTTGGCGCAGGCAGCCTCGAGTTCTGTAACAAGCGAATTCATCGCTGCCTTGCGCAAGGGCACCAAGATCAAGCTGTCCGAAGACAAGCTGCAGGATCTGTAAAACACGATCGGCGCGCCGTCAGGCGCGCCGATCGTGGTGCAAGCGAACCGGCCTGGCGTGCAACGCGTCGACCGGTACAACTCAGATGCCGGTCATGCCCAGCGTGTTGTATCCGGCATCGACATACGTCACTTCGCCGGTCACGCCCGATGCGAGATCCGAGCACAGGAATGCACCGACATTGCCGACTTCGTCGATCGTCACGCTGCGGCGCAACGGCGCATTCTGCTCGACATGGTCGAGCATCTTGCGGAAGTTCGCGATGCCGGAGGCCGCGAGCGTCTTGATCGGTCCTGCCGAGATCGCATTGACCCGCGTGCCCTCGGGTCCGAGGTTGTACGCGAGGTAGCGCACGTTCGCTTCGAGGCTTGCTTTGGCCAACCCCATGACGTTGTAGTTCGCAAGCGCGCGCTCGGCGCCAAGATAGGTCAGCGTCAGCACCGAACCGTTGCGTCCCTTCATCAAGGGACGTGCAGCTTTGGCGAGTGCAGCAAGGCTATAGCTGGAAATGTCGTGCGCCATCGCGAAGTTCGCGCGCGTGAGGCCATCGAGGAATTCGCCCTGCAGCGCTTCGCGAGGTGCATAACCGATCGAGTGCACGAGGATGTCGAATCCGTCCCAATGCTGACCCAGGCTCTCGAATAGCTCTGCGATGTCGCTGTCGCGGGTCACGTCGCAGGGCAGCACGATGTTGGAGCCGAACGCCGTGGCGGCTTCGTCGACACGGTCCTTGAGTTTTTCGTCGACGTAGGTGAAAGCGAGTTGCGCGCCTTCGCGATGCATCGCGTTTGCAATGCCCCAGGCGATCGAGCGCTGGCTCAGGATGCCGGTAATCAAGGCGCGCTTGCCGTGCAGGAAACCCATGTGCTCTCCAGAAATCGGTTGAACCGGAAACAGCGAAGTGTAACCGAGCGCCGCAGGCTCAGTCCTCGCCGAGGTGCAGACGGTCGCCCAGGTGCAGCGTGCCGGCGGCATGCGGATTGAGTTGCTTCAGGCGCTTGAGCGGAATCGAATAGCGCTGTGCAACCCGCGACAACGTGTCGCCGGCGATGATGACGTGCTGGCGCGCGAGCGATCCCGGTCCCTTTGCTGCGATTTCCATCGGCTCGGCTTCACGGCCAGGCAACAGCAATTGCGTACTGGACGTGACGGTCGCGTTCTCGCCGATCGCATTTGCCGCAGCGAGAACCGCTACCGGAATGCCCAACTGCGTCGCCCAGCTTCCGATGCCGCTGGTGCGCGCGGCGCGCTGTTCGCGCCAGTCGCTCCATAGCGCGAACGGCACCGCATCGGCGGCGCTATGGAATTTTTGCACATGCGTCGCCGGCAGCAACAGGCGATGGCGTGCCATGGCCGACATGCGACTGCGCCGATAGCCTGCGTTCCAGCGCCGCATATCGCCGATATCGATGCCCGCGAACCGCGCGGCAAGGCGCAGATCCATGGCGGCGTCGAGCGTGACGACGTCGAGCCGGTCGTCGTCGTCGGGTTCCGGCAGGGTTATGTTGAAGCGCGCGGGATCGTCGACGACACAGGCAAGAGCCAGCAAACGATCGAGATGCTCGTGAGTGATCCGGTTGAAGGCGAGGTGGCCAAGCTCCTCGGCGGAAAGCGAACGCGCGTCGCGCTCGCCGAGCAACTTCTTGACGCGGAATTCACCGCTGTTGAAGGCCATGTCGGCGAGACGCCAGTCCGCGAATTCCTTGAAGTAACGTGCGAGCAGGTCGAGGGCAGCGGTGGTTGAGGCGAGCGCATCGAGCCGCCCGTCATAGTCGGCTGCGATGCTGAGGCCCGCCTCGTGCGCCGTGTCCGGCACGAGTTGCCACATTCCAGCTGGTCGATCGCCGTGTGATGGCAGCGGCTGGTAGCCGCTTTCAAGGTACGGCAGCAAGGCGAACTCGCCGGGCAGATCGCGCTGCTCCAACTGGTCCGCGACCAGTAAAAGAAACGGCAGTGCCTGTTTCCAGCTTGCCACGAACGCGCGCGCGCCGTGGGTGTAGTACCGGGCCCAGCGCTGCACCTCGGGCCGATAGTCGCAGCCCTGCATCGCGAAACGCGCGCGCAACCGCGGCCATGGCGAGTGTTCGGGAGCGATTGCTACAGGAGCCGCGATACCTGCAGGTGCGCTCTCGGCCGTCGTTGATTGGGCGGGCAGTACGGGCGCGACGGGTGTCGAGGAAGCGATGGGTCGCGTCGGCGGCGACGCGCATGCGGCCATCAGCAGCAAGCCGGCGCCGAGCGATGCCGAGCGAAGGCGTGTCCGAAACGCGCACGTCATGGCGCGGGCATCCGGAACGCATCCTTGCGTCGGCGCAGCTCGGCGAAGCGCTCGACGCGGTCGATTGATCGGTCCGGATCCAGCGCTGCGATCAATGCGGCGGAGTCGATGCGCAGGAATGGATTGCAGGCGCGTTCCTCGGACAGCGAAACGGGCAGCGTCGGCTTGCCCTGCGCGCGCAATGCGCCTGTCTGCTTTGCACGAAGGCGCAATGCGTCGTTGTCGGGATCGAGCGTTAGCGCGAACGTGCAATTTGCATGCGTGTACTCGTGCCCGCAACAGACGAGCGTGTCGCCGGGGAGGCCGGCAAGGCGTTCGAGCGATGTCAGCATTTGTTCCGGCGTACCTTCAAAAAGGCGACCGCAGCCGACGCTGAACAGCGTATCGCCGCAAAACAGCAGCCCGTGCCCATGGTAGGCAATGTGGCTCGAGGTGTGACCCGGCGTCGCCATCACCTGGAATCGCAATTTCGGCTGGTCGAGCTTCACGATGTCGCCGTTGTCCACGCGCACATGTACGCTGTCGATGCGCTCGTCGGGCGGCGCATACACGCTCGCTCCGCTCCACGCCGCGAGTGCCGCCGCTCCGGCAACATGGTCCGGATGATGGTGGGTGAGCAGTATGGCGGTCAGATGCAAGCCATCGCGTTCGCACGCGGCTCGGACTGGCGCTTCCTCACCGGGGTCGATCACGACGGCGCAACGCGCCGCGTCTGTGAGCAACCAGATGTAGTTGTCGGATAGGGCGGGCAGGGCGGTCAGGCGCAAGTCGTTCATGGTGGCGCCAGAATCGGGGAGAGGAATATATCCAGCGTCTCGACTGCGTTCGTTAAGCCTGCATTAGTCGGTACTTTGGCCCGACCATGAACGGGGTACACTGGAGCGCTATTCCACCGACCCTGTCGCACCCCGTGATCACCGGCCCCGACAACCTGTTTTCGCTGCCCGATCTGGGCTCGCTGCTGCGCGAGGAATTGGCTCGCGTGCCCCTGCATGCGGCAAGGCTGCCGGCCGGACGCGTATTGCTGATGCAACCGAGCGCGGAGAGCCGGGCTCTGATGGCCGACACGCGCCACCTGGCGAGCGTGCGCGTGCACGCGGACCAGGACCTCCTGCGAGGCGACGTCGCCTGTGCGGCCGATGCGTTGCCGTGGGAGGACGACGCTTTCCAGCTCGTGATCGCCCAGCACGCGGGCGATGTCCTGCCACAGGGCAGCGCAATGATCGATGAGCTGGCGCGCGTGCTTGCACCGGGCGGCACCTTGTTGTGGTTCGGCCTCAACCCCTGGAGCCCCTGGCTCGCATGGATTCACTGGCAAGCACGCCGAGGCATGCCGGTGCCGCGGGCGACGCAGGCGGACGCAGCGCGAAAGCGCATGCACGGTTGTCAACTCGCCGCGTGGGGTCCCGACTATCTGGGCACCTGCTGGCCGCAAAAGTCAGGACAACCCGGGCGTATTCACCAGGGCCGTCTGCTCGCACCGTTGCGCAATGCGTACCTCGTTGCCGCCTCGAAGCAACGTTCCGTGCTGACCCCGTTGCGGCCGCGCCTGGTGCGCGAACGCGCGGCGATCCGGCCGCAGCTGGCCACGCCCAGCCGTCGCGCTCGCGCATGACCGAGGCAAACGAAGGCGCGGAACGCGTCGAGTTGTTCACCGATGGCGCTTGCCTGGGCAATCCCGGCCCGGGCGGTTGGGGCGCCCTGCTGCGCTTTGGCGCGCGCGAAAAGGAACTCAGTGGCGGCGAGTCACAGACCACGAACAACCGCATGGAACTGATGGCTGCCATCGCTGGACTCGAAGCCTTGAAGCGCCCGTGTGTCGTCGTACTGACCACCGATTCGCAATACGTGAAGAAGGGCGTCGAGGAATGGATGGCGCGTTGGCGGGCGAACGGCTGGCGCACGAGCGACAAGAAGCCAGTGAAGAATCAGGATTTGTGGGAACGCATGTCCGCCGCTCTGGCGGGACATTGCGTCAGTTGGCATTGGGTGAAAGGCCACGCCGGCCATGCCGAGAACGAACGCGTCGATGTGCTCGCGCGCGATGCGGCACTGACCTTCAAGGACTGCGCATGAGGCAAGTCATCCTCGATACCGAAACCACCGGTCTCGAAGTCCAGCGCGGACATCGGGTGATCGAAATCGGTTGCGTCGAGCTCGTGCAGCGTCGGCCGACCGGGCGAACCTTTCACTACTACCTCAATCCCGATCGCGCGATCGACGAAGGTGCGCGTGCGGTAACCGGGATCAGCGACGAGTTCCTGCTCGACAAGCCGCGTTTCGCCGAGATCGCCGCGGAATTCCTGGATTTCATCGAGGGCTCGGAGATCATCGCGCACAACGCCGCGTTCGATGTCGGTTTCCTCAATGCGGAACTTGCACGCACCGGCATCGAGCGCGCGACTCTGGCCGATCGCGTGCAGGTGCTCGACACGCTGGCGCTTGCGCGCGAGAAATTTCCGGGCCAGCGCAACAGTCTCGATGCGTTGTGCAAGCGCCTTGGGGTAGACAACAGTCATCGCGGTGCGCATGGCGCCTTGCTCGATGCGAACCTCCTCGCCGATGTCTATCTGGCGTTGACCGCAGGGCAGGGCGCGCTCGGATTTGAAAGCGAAGCGGCGCAGATCGAAACGCGCGTGCTCAACGCGTCGCTGCGAATCGTCGTGCGACCACGGATATTGCGAGCGGACGAAGTCGAGGTGGGAGCGCACGACGTGCGCCTCGGTGCGATCGACAAGGCGAGCAAGGGTGCCTGCGTGTGGAAACGCCTCGACGCAGAGTAAGTGCGGGTTGCAGATTCAACCGTGGATCGGCTTTTGTGGGAGCGCCTCAGCCGCGATGCTCTTCCTTCATGAGCAGAAGCATCGCGGCTGAAGCCGCTCCCGCAAAGGCCACACAAAACCGTTCTTGGGCGTTGGAGCAAGCAAGACGAAGTCAGTGCGCGCGCACCAGGATCACGGTCACGTTGTCCGAACCGCCGCCATCGAGTGCGGCGAGGATCAGATGATCGACGCATTCCTGCGCAGCAAGGTTCGGCCGACCAAGGATCGCGGCGATCGCGCTGTCCTTGACCTCTTCAGTAAGCCCGTCGCTGCACAACAGCAGTTGCATCCCGGGTTTGAGCGCGCCGCGCACGCTCTCGACGCGCAGCGATTGCGGATCGGTCACGCCGAGCGCCTGGGTCACGACATTGCGATGCGGGTGGCTGCGCGCCTGCTCGCTCGTGATCGCACCCTGGTCGATGAGCTCTTGCACGTAGGAGTGATCCTGCGACAGCTGCTTGAGTCCGTCGTTCCAGATGTATACCCGACTGTCGCCGACCCAGGCCACCTCGAACTCGCCGCCGTCGCTCAGGCGCAGGGCGGCGATAGTGGTGCCCATCGGCAACGCTTCTGACCGGCGCGTCGAGTGGCGGATGATTTCCTCGTCGGCCAGCTGGATCGCGCGGACAAGCTCGGTGCCGTTGCCGACTTCGCGCACAAGGGTGTCGCGCGCCAGAGCGCTGGCAACCTCGCCATGCTCGTGGCCACCCATGCCATCGGCTACCAGCCAGAGGCCAAGGTCGGCATCGGCGTAGTAGGTATCCTCGTTGTGCTCGCGGCGCAGGCCTACGTGGGTGCTGTGTCCGAATTCGATCATGCGCTGGGCAGACTTCCTTGAAGGGACCGACGCCTTGTGACGGGCGCATGCGGCCGCCTTCGCGCGCCGTGACGCATAGGATGCCGCCTGCCTTGCGCCGGGCGCAAGGTCATCCGCATCGTGGTCGACCCGGTCACCGTCGGCGCCGGATCACGGCGCCTGCCGCCGCGTCGGCGCGAACAAGCGTTTTCCTGCACGGATTTGCGCAATCGGCACTTTTCCGGAGAGCGGAAGGGGGGGGCGATATCGCCGCGCCCCTTGCGTCGGCGACCAGTGCCTGCCGGGAAGCAGGTGCCGGCATGACGCCAAGCAACGCGCGGATCGCCTCCTTCCCTTGTGTCGGAACGGTCGGTGGATCGTTCCCGGACTATTCCGATGAAGATGCGATCAGCGACCGTGGACGCCGCGGCGGCCATCGCCCTGTTGAATCATGCTCGTAGCGTGTGCAGTCACCTCGACCCGCTGGGCCCCGAGCTTACGATCGAGGAACTGCGCCAGCGCGCGGAGATTGTCGACAGCGTCATCCGGGCCAGGAACAAGCTGCGATTGATGCGCGATCGCGCGATCGCAATCGAACAGGCGCTGGATCGATTCAAAAGTCGGTGCGCAAACGGCAGCGCGTTCCAGCAATAGCCACGCTTGCCTACGCAACGGTTCCCGTCAGAAGCGCTGCTATGCTGATGGCTGGAATTCTCGGGGGCGCTCGCATGAAGCATGCGTGGGTACTGGCGTTCGCGCTTGCGGCGACAGCTTGTGCGAGAACATCGAACGACGCGAACACGGTCACTCTCTACCGCAGCAGTGCGGTTCCTGGAGACCCGGTGTCCCGCTACCACGTTGCAACCTTCGATTCCTCTGAAGCGCCCCCTTACAACCAGCAAAATTGCGACATGGTGGCGCGCTTGTGGGCCGAGAGTGGCGTGCAGGTGCGCTATTGGTGCGAGAAGGGGCGCTTCCATCTCTGAGTTGGACGAGTCGGCGTATTGCCAGCTGAAGCGCAGTGCTGCACCGTCGTAGCACATTCGCCTCTGTTCATGCTGCAGCAAATATGCTCCGCCGATGAGCTCAAGTCCCCAGGTAGCGGAACCCGATCCAGCCATCGTTGCGGCGCTCGATGCGTTCGAGGCCGGCTTGCCTCAGCTCGTGGCGGACTTTCCGGATATTGGCGACTTGCTGGATGCGTTCGCGAACATGGCTGACGGGATCAGCAAGCGCGCCGCGCCTGACGAGGTTCACTACGTGGATTCGCGCATCGAACTCATGCTTACGAAAGTGGGCCTGCATCCGGATCCGTACGCGGGCTGAGCACGGCCGTCATTAGCCGATTGCCGGGTGCGCTACGCGGGTTTGCAATCGCCTCACGCAGTCTTTTGTGCCAGCCGTCGGCGCAAAAGCAAAAACACCGGCGCGAGGCCGGTGTTTTTGCAAGTTCTGGATATCTTGGTGGGCGGAAGTCCCTCGAACTGCGCGGAAATTGCTTGTTCTGTAGCCATTCCTGAGTTCGATTCCCGAATGGTTACTGTCAAAGTTACTGTCGGCAATGCGTGGCTGCTGGCGGTCGGTAGAGAACGGCGATGGCTTCCTATTGAACAGTCAAATAACTCTAGCGCCCAACCAGCTCCCAACAAAACCGGCGCGCTTCAGGCCGTCTGCTGCGATGATTTTCGACCATCAACACGATCGGCCCTTGGTTCAGCCCGAAATAATATGGCGAGATCCAGCCGGTGAAAGAAGTACTCGCGGAGTGATCCACCCATGTCTAGTTGAAGCTCGCCTTGAATCCGTAGTGGTGCTGCTCGTGCAGCTGCATCGCGAACATGAAATGATGCAGGGTCGGCAGTACGATTTCCGGCGCAAACGGCATCGACGCAGCCACCGCCCAAGGCGCCTGCGTGCCGTCGTCAATACCGAATGGGGCGCCGCGGCCTTCATAGTCGTAGAAACGCCGTTCGACACCATCGTTCGTCTGTGTAGCGGGGCCCGGTCCGTCGCTCGCGGTGATGCCCCAACATTCGGCGCTGTAACCTTTGAAACCGAGCGGATTGTCGATTGCATAGCGCTGATGGATCTGAGTCGCGCGCCTGCTGTTCTCGAAATAATCGATGCCCTTGGCGCGCATGAAATCATCCTGGATGCCGCGAAAATCGATCCACACGTGCGAAAGCTGGTGCGTAAAGAGCGGCCCGGCATAGAAGTAGTCGAGGTCGTAGCAGCGTATCCATTCATAAGTGCTGGCCCAAGCCGCATAGGCGCTCGACGGCAATGGATAAGTTGGGGAACCGAGGGCCAATACGTATAAAAGCAGTCCCTCATCGTAGCCCTGCCATTGATGCGGGATGAATCCACTTTCCGGATGCCAACCATGACTGAGAGTGCCGTTCTCCGCCTGCGCCCACTGCCAGTCGGCACGCCGATATCGCGCATCGGCAAGGTCGCGGATCTCGCGTTGATCCGGCGTGTCTTCATCGAAGTAGGCCGCCGCCGCGAGCATGCCTGCAAAAAGAAAAGCACTATCCACCGTGGACAACTCACATTGCCACGCGCGGCGACCACTGCGCATGTCGAGAAAGTGATAGTAAAAGCCGCGATAGCCGCTCGCGTCCGGCTCGGTGCCTTGTGAACTGTCGCGAAAAAATCGCAGCGTGGTCAGGGTGCGATCGATCGCGGCTTGTTTGCTCATCCAACTGCGCTCGACAGCGACCGGATAGCTGGCAAGGGCCAGGCCAATGGCAGCGATGCTTGCGGGCCAATGCGGCGCGTTCTTGTCCCGCACCAGCCCGTTGCGAGGATTGGTCTCGTGCTGGAAATACGCAAACGCCTTCTCCTGCAGATGCTGCAGCAACTGGTCCGATGTGAGTGAACGTGATGACGGAAGGGAACGCACTGATCGGATCGGGGTCTGATTTTTCAACGACGGGCTCCGATGTTAGCAGGCCGAGGCAATCGATCGCCGATCTGTTCTCTCGCCAGATTCCGGTCCGTACGGTGATCAGACAATCCGAAGTGCACACCCAGACATCCGGGTTCCCGCGCGGCGACACGTGGCGAGTTCCTCCAGCACAGGAGAGAGCCGGCGATGGCCGCCAATACGCCTTCCGAGATCAGCCCGCGTCGGCACGGTCTGCTCTCCAGGCGCCTACAACGTCATACTGAGCGACAGCGGTTGCGCGTGCGACGCTTTTTCGGCCTCAAGCGTTCGAAGCCGCACAGACGCGCGATGCCACGACGCACAGTATGAATCGCATAGCGATCGAACATTCGGAGCATATTTGCCTCGAACGATCTTCGTCCTGAATCCAATAGCGAGGTTCTCGCATGAGCGCCAATAGTCCTTATTCTGCAACCGCGTCGGGCGAGGCCAAGGCCTGTTGTCACACTGATGCCCGCGAGCTAGCGAATGACGCGTCGAGCAGCGATGGGCGCGACCCCGTCTGCGGCATGAAGGTCGACGCGGAGTCGGCAAAGCACCACGCCGAGCATCAGGGAAAGACGTTCCATTTCTGTTCGGCTCGATGCAAGGAGAAATTTGTCGCGGACCCGGCGCACTACCTGCAGCCAACCGAACCGGCGGCTCCCGTGTCTCTCGAATCGATCTATACATGCCCGATGCATCCGCAAATCCGGCAGAAGGGGCCCGGACATTGTCCGATATGCGGCATGGCCCTCGAGCCTGAAACCCCGACAGGCGCGGTTGACGACGCGGAGCTGCGTGCGGTCCAGCGCAAATTCGTGGTCTGCGCCGTGCTGGCGATTCCACTGTTGGTGATTGCGATGGGCCCGCACCTCTTCGGGATTCACCCCGGCGAAACGATGGCTCGTGTGTTGCGTTGGGCGGAGTTGCTGTTGTCGCTTCCGCTGGTCCTGTGGGCGGGCCTTTCATACTACGTGCGCGGCTGGAAGGGCATCGTCGCGAAATCGCCGAACATGTATACATTGATCGGCCTGGGCGTTCTCGTAGCATTCGGGTTCAGCCTGGTAGCGACATTTTTCCCCTCTTTGTTTCCGGCAGCGATGCGTGATGGCCACGGTATGGTCGGCGTCTACTTTGAAGCGGCCGGGGTGATTGTCGCTCTGGTGCTGATGGGCGAGTGGCTGGAATTGCGCGCGCGTGGCAAGACCTCGGCCGCGATCCGACGCTTGCTTGATCTGGCCCCAAAGACGACACGGCGAATTCTTGCCAATGGTGATGAAGAGCAGATCCCCCTCGATCAGGTGAAGGTCGGCGATCTGCTGCGCATTCGCCCCGGTGAAAAGATTCCCGTCGACGGCAGCGTGGTCGAAGGATCGAGCAGCATTGACGAATCCCTGCTGACCGGCGAACCGCTGCCGGTCGAGAAGCGCGTCGATGATAGGGTGACGGGCGGCACGCTCAACGGCACCGGCAGCGTGAAAATGCGTGCTGATCGCATCGGCCACGATACCGTCCTGGCGCAAATCGTCGCGCTGGTCGCCCAGGCACAACGGTCGAAGGCGCCGTTGCAGCGACTTGCCGATCGCGTGTCGTTGTTCTTCGTACCCGCAGTGGTAGCGATCGCCGTATCGACCTTCGCCGTGTGGCTGCTTTGGGGGCCGGAGCCGCGCCTTGCCTACGCGGTCGTCAACGCGGTCGCCGTGCTGATCATCGCCTGTCCTTGCGCGCTGGGACTGGCCACGCCGATTTCGATCATGGTCGCCAGTGGACGCGGCGCCGAAATGGGCGTGCTGTTCCGCGATGCCGCCGCGATCGAAGGCTTGGCCGGTGTCGATGTATTGGTCGTCGACAAGACCGGGACCTTGACCGAAGGCAGACCCATGCTTACCGATGTGAGCGCTGTCGACGGCACGACTGAGTCCGAGGTGCTTGCCTTGGCCGCGGCGCTCGAGTCGGTGAGCGAGCATCCGCTGGCGCGCGCGGTACTGGAAGGCGCCAAGGCTCGCAACATCGCAGTTTCCGCCGCGCAAGACTTTGCTTCCGTCACGGGCCAGGGCGTGCGAGCCCGCGTCGAAGAATCAGGGATCGCATTCGGCAACGCAACGTTGATGCGGTCGGTGGGTGCCGATCCAGCGCCGCTGGTCGCCCGTGCGGATGCGCTGCGCCAGGAAGCCAAAACCGTGATGTTTCTCGCCCGCGACGGCAAGCTCGCAGGGTTGATTGCCGTGCAGGATCCGATCAAGCGCGACGCCAAGGAAGTCCTAAGGGCGCTGCGCAAAGAGCACTTGCGTATCGTGATGCTCACCGGCGACAGCGAAGCGACTGCACGAGCGGTCGCCGCGGAACTCGGTGTCGACGAATTTCATGCCAGTCAGACGCCTGCAACAAAGGCTGCATGGATTGCGCAGGCGAAGGCAAAGGGCGCACGCGTCGCCATGGCCGGAGACGGAGTCAACGACGCGCCGGCGCTGGCGGCGGCCGATGTCGGCATCGCCATGGGCAGCGGCTCGGACGTGGCGAAGGAAAGCGC
>JBDSBK010000087.1:0-3132 GCA_039921645.1 Dokdonella sp. | reverse complement strand
CGCGGATCATGAAGGAATACGCGGGCTCGAGCTTCTGCTGGCGTCGTTCCTCGCGCAGGTCGCGGTCGTCCTGCTGATAGCTGCCATGGAATTTCAGCAGCTTGTTGTCGTCGTCGCTGATCGCGCCCGTGATCGGATCGGCGAGGCCCTTGGCAATACTGCCGCGCAGGAAGCGGCTCGCCGCCTTGATGTCTTCGAGGTGGGAAGGCGTGGTCGTCATGTCAGTACACGTCGCGCGCGTAGCGCCCTTGCTGGATCAGTTCGGACAGGCGCGCCTGTGCGCTTTCGCGATCGATCCCGCCGTGTGTCACGAATACATCCGCGAGCGCTTCGTGGACGGCCCTGGCCATCTGCGTGGCATCGCCGCACACATACAGCCGCGCGCCGCTTTCAATCCACGCGTGCAATTCCCGCCCATGCTCGCGCAGGCGATCCTGCACATAGATCTTCGATTCCTGATCGCGCGAGAACGCCAGATCCAGCCGATGCAGCGCTCCTTTGCGCAGTGCGTCCTGCCACTCGCTCTGATAGAGGAAGTCGTCGTGGAAATGCCGATTGCCGAAGAACAGCCAGTTGCGTCCGCGCGCGCCGGCTTCATACCGTTCCTGCACGAATGCGCGGAACGGTGCGACGCCCGTGCCCGGTCCGATCATGATCACGTCGGTGTCGGCATCCGGCAGGCGAAAGCGGTCGTTCGATTCGATGAAGACCGGCACGCGCGCGCCGTTCTCGCGCGAGGTCAGGAACGATGAAGCGGTGCCGGCATGTGCATGGCCGAACGCTTCGTAGGCCACGTTCGCGACGGTCAGGTGCACTTCGTCGCCGACACTGCGACGGCTCGACGCGATCGAATACAGGCGCGGGGTCAGCGGGCGCAATGCGGCGACGAGCTCGTCCGCGTTCCACGCGGCAGGGAATTCGCGCAGCAGATCGATGACCTGATGGGTGTTGAGCAGAGTGGCGAGGTCGTTGTTGCGATCCGGAGCGAGCAGGCGATTGAGGTCTTCCGCGCGTGCATGGGCCGCGTGCGCCGCGATGAACGGACGCGCGAGCCTGGTCAGTTCGCGACGCGTGCTCAGCCACGCATGCAGCGTGTGCGTTTCGCCCGAATACGTGACGCGCGTCTCGCCATCCAGCTTCAGCGTATCGAGGACGGCCTCGACGAGAGATGACGCATTCGTCGGCCACACGCCCAATGCATCGCCGGGCTCATAGGTCAGGCCGGAGCCATCCAGCGACAGTTCGACGTGGTGCACCGCGCGCGCATCGTCGCGCGAAACGATGCGCTGATTGAGCAGCAGTTCCGCCGCGAACGGGCGCTCGCGGCTCCACTCGGCGTTGACGGCATGCGGGCGCAGCGGCGTCACCGTCGCGCGCGGTGCTGCAGCCTTCAGGGTTTCGCGCGCGGCACCGAGCGCTTGCTCGAGCCACGGCGTCGCCACGGTTTCGATGTCGACATCGGCCTCGCCGGCAGCCAGCAGGCGTGCGCCACCCAGTTCGCTCAGGCGCGCATCGAGTCGACGGCCGATCGCGCAAAACAACGGGTAGCTCGAATCGCCGAGGCCGAGCACGGCGTACTTGAGGTCGACCAGCTGCGGAACGCGCTTGCCGACGATGAAATCGACGAGCCCGCGCGCGTCATCCGGCGGATCGCCGTCGCCCTGCGTGCTGATCACGATATAGAGCAGGCGTTCCGATTTCAGCTCGCGCTGCGGATACGCATCCGCGCGCACGAGGCGAACAGCGAGGCCGGCATTCTCCGCATCGTGGGCGAGCTTTTCGGCAAGCCGCCTGGCATTGCCGGTCTGACTTCCATAGATGATTGTCAGGCGTTCCTGCACTCCTGCTTCGCGCACGGGCGCGGTTGGCAACGCGCGCGCGGCACCACCGGCATGGCTCGCCTGCGCGGCGGCATAGCCGGAAAGCCACCACAGCGTGGGCGCGTCGAGGCCGTCGAGCAGCCGCAGGATTTCGACAGGACCTTCCCCGGGCAGCGGTACGAGCGTCGGGGCGGGCAGGGCTGGCACGGTGGAATCCTTGAATGGACGTCCAGACGTCCGGAAGGACTTTGATGCTAGGCCTGCTTCCGGCGCGACGGAAAGAATGGCTGGTTATGCGCATATGCGACGTACGCGCATATGCCGAGTCAGCTGCCGTGAGGCCTGCATGGACAGCCGGAACTGCGCTCGGCTCAGACAGGCGCGGGCTCGCGTGGCGGCCGGCTGTGGCAGGTCGCGCACGAGGTTGCTCGCGAATCCGAGCCAGCCCGTGGCGTGTTTTCGCAGCGGTACGGCTCAGTTCGCGAGGAGGGCGGCGCTCAACGCATCCGCGACGGCGTCGCCGAAGCAGCACAGAAGCACGGCGCGCGGCGAATTCTCCATCGTTTCCGCGTCGCGCAGCGTGCGCACGGCAATCGCTGCGGCCTGCTCGAGCGGGTAGCCGAACACGCCGCAGCTGATGGCCGGGAATGCGAGACGCTCGATGCCGTGTGCGGACGCGAGACGCATCGACTCGCGGTAGCACGAGGCGAGCAAGTCCGCTTCGCCATGGCGACCTCCGCGCCAGACGGGTCCTACCGTGTGGATCACGAAACGCGCCGGTAGCCGGAAACCCGGTGTGATGCGCGCCTCCCCGGTCGGGCAGCGCACGCCCGGACGCACCTCCGGCAGCGCGCGGCACGCGGCGAGGAGATCGGGTCCGGCTGCTCGATGGATCGCGCCGTCGACGCCACCACCGCCCAGCAAAGGCTCGTTCGCGGCATTGACGATTGCGTCGACGGCGAGTGTCGTGATGTCGGCTTCGACGATTTCGATCAAGGCAGCGCCCCCGGAGGAATCTGGAAACCGCATTCTGACGCCATTCTGCGGGCCCGGGCGAGAATATGTACTGCTGGGTATTGTAATTATACTGCCTAGGACATAATATCTGCGTCCATGATGACCAAGGCAACCGATAGCACCTTCGCTTACCTGATGCAGGACGTGATCCGCCACCTGCGGACGCACTTCGATCGGCGCGCGACGCAGTTCAAGTTGACGCGTGCGCAGTGGCGGACGCTGAAGACGATCCGCCGCAAGGAAGGCGTCTCGCAAACGGAACTGGCCGACTTCCTCGACATGCAGCCGATCCCGG
>JBDSBK010000086.1:0-6554 GCA_039921645.1 Dokdonella sp. | reverse complement strand
CCACCGACGACGAGCAGCAGCACCGGGAATGCGTAGGCGACCAGGCCGATCAGGTAGAACGTGAGATCGCCGATCCACGCTCCAAAGGCGCCGCCGAAGTTGTGGATGCCATGCGTGGGATCGCCCGCATGCGACCAGCCGGGGTCGGACGGCGCGTAGCTGGCAAAGCAGGCAAACAGATAGATGGCGAGAGGCAACAACAGCAGAAACGCCGCTTCACGCAGACGCTTGTGCCAATGCTCGTCGAGCCGGGGAGTCGCAGTTGCTGCTTTCTGGACGCGCGCCACCAGGATAATTTACCTGAAGTTCTTCCAATAAACCATTGTTTATCCTAGCACAACGTATGGCGATCCCATCGGCTGATGGGATCGCCGCGGCGTCGGCTATGCCTTCAGTGCAGGGTGCACGATCTTGCCACCCTCGACATTGATGCCGGACTTGAGCGCCTCGTGCTTGCGCCAGTTCTTGTCCGAGGCCATGCGCTGCACGTATGGCAGAATCGCGGCGCAAATCGCTTGCGACGATGTCTGCGGCACGGCACCCGGCATGTTGGTCACGCAGAAGTGGATCACCCCATCGACGAGATAGGTCGGGTCTTTATACGTGGTCGGCTTCGAGGTTTCGAAGCAACCGCCTTGATCGATCGAGATGTCGACGAGCACCGAACCTGGCTGCATCGACTTGACCATCGCACGCGTAACGACGTGCGGCGCCTTCGCACTCGGGATCAACACCGCGCCGATGACGAGATCGGCATCGCGTACTTCGCGCGCAACGTATTCCTCGTAAGGATAGAGAGCGGTCACGTTGCTACCGAGCGCCATCATCTGCGCCAGGCGATCAGGGCGTTTGTCGAATACGACGACGTTCGCACCCATCGCCGCAGCGAGCGCGGCGGAGTTCCCGCCAGCCGCGCCTGCGCCGAGCACCACCACCTTGCCGCGCTCGGTCGAGGGCAGACCACCGAGCAATTTGCCCTTGCCGCCCGCTGGCTGATGCAGGAGGTGGGTACCGATTTGCGTCGCGATGCGACCCGCGATGATCGACATCGGCGCCAGCAGCGGCAGCGAGCCATCGCTTTCGGTGACGCTCTCGAACGCGACGCCGGTCAAGCCGATCTCGAGCAGGTGTTTGGTGAGCTTCGGCTCGGCGGCCAGATGCAGATAGCAGAACAGCAGGTGGTCCTTGCGAAGGTGCTTGAGGTCGCCGGCGATGGGCTCCTTGACCTTGACGATCAATTGGCCGACTTCATAGAGCTTCTTCGCAGTCGGCACGAGCTTCACGCCAATGCGGCTGTATTCCTCGTCACTGAAGCCGCTCTTGAGGCCGGCGCCGGCCTGCACGAAGACTTCATGGCCGCGGCGCACGAGATCCGCACAGGCAGCGGGCACGAGGGCAACGCGCCCTTCCAGGGTTTTGGTTTCCGACGGCACACCGATACGCATTGCGAAAGTCCTCGAAAGAGTATGCGAGTTTGCGAAAGACGCCTTGAATCACGCGGACGTTCCCTCCATTCTTCCCGGTCCTGCACGATCGCAGGCCGCAAGGCGGTCTGTAAAGCGTGCGTGGGTCGGGTTCGCCGGTCGGTTGATTGATGCCGCGGCGTCGGAAAAAACGATACGAGATGGTCGCCTCGAAAGCGGCCCGGATTATACATGAGCACTGCAAAGCACTCGCGACTGATCATCCTCGGCTCCGGCCCGGCCGGCTACAGCGCTGCGGTCTATGCAGCGCGCGCAAACCTCAAGCCGACCCTCATCACCGGCCTCGCACAGGGCGGTCAGTTGATGACGACGACCGATGTCGACAATTGGCCTGGCGACGTCGAAGGCCTGCAAGGTCCGCAGCTGATGCAGCGCATGGCCGAACACGCCGAACGCTTTCACACGGAGATGGTGTACGACCACATCCACAGCACCGACCTGACCCAGCGCCCGTTTCGATTGAAGGGCGACAGCGGCGAATATACCTGCGATGCGTTGATCATCACGACCGGCGCAACGGCGAAGTACCTCGGCATCCGCTCTGAAGAGCACTACAAGGGCAAGGGCGTGTCCGCCTGCGCGACCTGCGACGGCTTCTTCTTCCGCGAGCAGGACGTTGCCGTCATTGGCGGTGGCAATACCGCGGTCGAAGAGGCGCTGTACCTGTCGAACATCTGCAGGAAAGTCACCCTTGTCCACCGTCGCGACAAGTTGCGCGCGGAAAAGATCATGCAGGACAAGCTGTTCGAAAAGCAGCGAGCAGGCAAGATCGACATCGTCTGGAATCATGCGGTCGATGAAGTGCTCGGCGACCAGAGTGGCGTCACCGGCGTACGACTGCGCAGCATCGAAGACGATACGACGCGAGACATCGCGGTCACAGGCGCTTTCATTGCAATCGGCCACACACCGAACACGTTGATCTTCGAGGGCCAGCTCGACATGAGAAATGGCTACATCACGATCCGCACGGGTTTGGATGGCGGCGCGACAGCCACCAGCGTACCTGGCGTCTTCGCTGCCGGCGACGTGGCCGATCAGGTCTATCGCCAGGCCGTGACCTCGGCCGGCTTCGGCTGCATGGCGGCGCTCGATGCCGAGAAGTATCTCGACAAGGGTTGAGAAGCATGAGGGTCGCGGCTGCATGATCGAAGCGCGCTTCCACCATCGCATCGAGGAAATCTCCGCAGCGGCATGGAACGCGCTGCTGCCCGACGATCATCCTTTCGTCGACCACGCGTTTCTCGATGGCCTCGAACGCCATGGATGCATCGATGCGCGCACCGGCTGGCAGCCGCATCATCTGGGGCTGTACGACGGCGATCGCCTGGTCGCGGCCGCGCCGCTGTACCTGAAAGGCAATTCACACGGCGAGTTCGTATTCGACTGGAGCTGGGCGAGCGCGTACGCAGAACACGGCCTCGACTATTACCCGAAGCTGTTGTGCGCAGTTCCGTATTCGCCGGTTACAGGACCGCGCCTGCTGGTTGGCTGCGGCGCGGATGCCGATGCATTGCGCGGGCGGCTTATCGCCGCGATCCACACGGAAGCGAAGCGGCTTAACCTGTCGTCGGTGCACCTCAATTTCGCGATTGAAGTCGACGGCGACGCCTTTGTCGGAAACGACTGGCTGCCTCGCTTCGACTGGCAATTCCACTGGCACAACGCAGGTTGGCCGGACTTCGACAGCTTTCTCGGCGCACTGACGGCCAAAAAGCGCAAGAACATCCGCCAGGAGCGTGCGCGCGTCACTCGAGTCGGGGTCGGCTGCGAGATTCGCCACGGCGACGAACTCGGCGATGCCGAATGGCGCGCGCTGCATGATTTCTATCTGGCGACTTTCGACGACAAAGGCAACTATCCGGCGCTGACGCTGGCGTTCTTCCGCCACCTCGGTGCGACGATGCCACGCCGCGTAGTTGCGGTGCTATGTCGCCGAAACGGCAGGCTCGTCGCCGGCGCCCTGTTGTTGCGCAGCGCTACGACGTTGTATGGCCGCTACTGGGGCTGTCGTGAAACCATCGAAGGCCTCCACTTCGAAGCCTGCTACTACCAGGGCATCGAATACTGTCTGCGCGAGGGCCTGATGACGTTCGAACCTGGCGCGCAAGGCGAACACAAGCTTGCACGCGGATTCCTGCCGACGAAGACATGCTCGTTCCACTGGATCGCTGATCCACGCTTTCGCGCCGCAATCAAGGACGCGCTGAAACGCGAGGTGCACATGCTCGGCGAATACCGCAACGAACTGCTGGCTCATTCACCGTTCGCGCAGACGACGACGCACGCGCGAGGTTGATTCCACTGCGTCCCTGGCCAAACCGGATCACCACGTGTCCGGACAACTCAATCTGGAAGCCATTGCGGCTTCCAGATTCGAGGATCTGCATCGGACTGTTACTGAGCTGGGCAGCCGGGCAACGTCGTTTCAAAGCCATTGCGAAATACCGATTCGCTCGCACTCAGGACTGTCAGCAACAAGCTTCCGGAAAGGCTGGATGTATTCTGGCCATCGCCCGAGTAACCCGCCGTCAACGCATGCGTTTCCGCCGGCATTCCACCGGTTACGCCGAAGCCCGCCACCGTGAAGCCGGCGCTCCCGGAAGCCAGCGGAACGCTTGCAAGGGGATTGCCTCCATCGCTGAACGTAACACTGCCCGTCGGCGAAAATCCGCTGACCCCCGCCATCATCGTGAAGGTCTGGTTTTCGACGAAGGTCGTCGCGCAATTGGTGCCGAGCAATGTCGTGCTCGTCATCGGGGCGACGGTCTGGCTCAGTACGCCGGAAGTCGATGCAGCGTCGTCGATATCGCCACCGTAGCTCGCAGTGATGTCGTGCGAGCCGACTGGAAGCACCGTCGTGCAGGACGCCGACGGCGGCGACCCGGCGTCCAGCGGCACATTTGCACAGATTGTTGTGGCGCCTGCGTTGAAGCTGACGCTACCGGTCGGGCCGAACACGCCGTCGACATGCGCCGTGAATGTCACCGGCTGACCACCACCGGTGTACCGGAGCTTTCTAGCGACGTGCCGGTGGGACCATTCATCTGCGCCGCAATCGGCTCGACGCTCGCATGCTGGCGCGTCATGAATTGGAAATCCGGATAACCGTAGTGAAGGGCATTCAGAGAATTCGTCGGAAATGTATTCTGAGTGCAGCCATTGCAGTAGCGCATGTCCTAGTAGGTCAACTTCGGATTTATCTGGCTCGAGCTTGCGAAATAGTAGTCATCGCTGCTGGCCTGATACATCTCGAGCAGATACTGGTTGCCTTGCGTGAGCCAGATCGGCGTGGGGGCTGTCGCGTAGGTGTACTGCGCAGGAGGTCCCGATACCTGCACCTGCAGAAGGATTGCCTGGTTGGCGTTGTTGAACAGGGTGATGTATCGGGTGGACCCATTCGGTTCGTTTTTGCCGAGCTGGATCAGCAGCACGTCCTCGTTCGGGCTGAAGCGGAACCCGCGCTGGCTATTTGTAACTCCCGCAGCGTTATTGCTGAAAAACTGATTGGTCGCCGAATTGGCGACTGCATCCTGGTAGTCGAAAATGCTCAATGCACTGACCGAAATGGCCGAGGGGTTGCCGGTGAATAGATAAATGCCGGTCGCAGCCGACGCCGGCAGCAGAGGAACCTTGACCCAGACGACGGTTGTAGAGGTGTTCACGCCGCTTTCAATCCAGCAGTCGAGCAACGTGCTGCCCGTTCGTCGGTGCCGAAGCGCAAATCGCTGCCATCGGCGTTCATGAGCGCGCCGGAGATCAACGTCGCCGTATCCAGCACGATACGAACCTGATAGTTCGCAAGTGCGGTACCACTGCCTTCGATGATCGTTACCGGCAACTGCGTGCTCCAGCCCGGAAGCTGCGCATGGCTCGTGCCTGCCAAACTGCCGAGAACGGATGCGCAAAGCACTGCCGATGCCAGACACCTCCGGCTATCGTGAGAACGCCGCTCACGCGCGCGATTTTTCTCCACTTTCTTCATGAAACCTCCCCTGACCTGTGATGATCGGCAACTTAGCAAGATCTGTTGGAAATGTGATGGGTTGCACATTTTTAACTCAGCACGGACTCGTGCCTGCGAACGTGCTCGTACACGACAAGATCAAGGTGCCTGACGCGCGATGGAACGAATTTATTGGCTTGGTCCCGATCAGCAAGAACCATTCCCGCCAGTGGAAAAAGCGCTGCGCGAGCCGGATGGCCTGCTTGCGGCGGGGGGAGACCTTTCGCCGCCCCGATTGCTTGATGCATACCGTTGCGGAATATTCCCCTGGTACTCCACAGACCAACCGATCCTTTGGTGGTCGCCGGCACAGCGCACCGTATTCGATACCGCAGGCATGCACGTGACGCGGCGGCTTGCTCGGTGGTCGAGGCATTGCAGTTGGTCGATCAAGGCGGATACGGCGTTTGCCGAGGTCATGCTCGCCTGCGCCGCGCCACGCTCAGGCGCACACGGCACCTGGATCAACAACGACATGTTCGACGCGTATTGCCATCTCCATCAACTCGGCCACGCGCACTCGATCGAAGCATGGGACGGCAAGCTTCTGGTCGGCGGCATCTACGGGATTGCGCTCGGTCGCATGTTCTTCGGCGAATCCATGTTCAGTGCCGCGACGAACGGTTCCAAGGTCGCCCTGCTCGCGCTTTGCCGCGGCTTGCATCAGTGGGGATTCCCGTTGCTCGATGCGCAGGTCGCCTCGGACCACTTGTTCACAATGGGCGCATATGAAATGCCACGCGCCGCATTTTGCAGCCGGGTCGCCGATCTGACCCAGGCGCATGGAGCCGAAGGCTCGTGGCACGAATGCTTTCCCATTCAGCGCGTGGCCGAAATCGCGGAAGGTCACGACCGCAGCGACATCGGCGGCAACCAGCTCGAATAGTGAAGAACGCGACACCCTGGACAGCCTTCGCAGGCGACGAGTGACGGTTTTGCTTCCCGCGACCGCACTTACGTGGCAGAATCGCGCGCCGTTCCCGGCCCCCAGCCGCTCAAGCCCCAAGGAAAAATGTCAAAAGACGACGTCATCGAGATGGAAGGCGCGATTCTCGAAACCCTTC
>JBDSBK010000085.1:0-4654 GCA_039921645.1 Dokdonella sp. | reverse complement strand
CACGCCCATCGTGCCGCCCCAGGCGGACCACGTCTGCGCAGCGACAGGACTCTGCGTCTTGAACGCATCGTTGATGGGGCCGGCCGACACGGTCGACACGCAGGCTGCCGCAATGCAAACGCTCAATACCAACTGCTTCATAGGATCGCCCCATTCACGGATTCGGGAACCGGCGCTCCGAACGGATACGCCATTGTTTTCTTCGGCAGCGCGAATGGGGGCGCAACACGCGTCCACCGGGCGAAGCAGAAGCCATCCCTGGAAAATCGAACGGCGGGGGGCGAAACTCGAATGGCTGCGATGTGACAGCGGCAGCAGGTCCGGACGTCGCTCCCCGCGACGAACAACCGCCCGAATCTATCACGCAAGCGCCGGCGCCGCACGCTGCACAACGGGACGAGTCGTTCCTTCAGCGCGACGTGGTGGCCGAGGCGGTCTGCATCAGTTCCGGCGGCGACTTGCCATACCGGGTCGGCGCTACGCCATCGAAGCCGTCTGCGAACACGCGATCATTGGCCACGCGATCGTTCCACAGGTCGTAAACAAACTGGCCGCGCGTGCTCCCCTGCGGACCAACCGTGAACGGACGGCTCGCAGCGCCCATGCACATCGAATTCTCGCCCGGCGTGCTGTTGGCGACTGCCTCGTCGCGCAGGAACTCGATGTAGTCCTTGCTCGATGTCTGGTAGTAGAGCCGCGCCGTTGCGGTGAGCGGACCGACGGTTCCAGACGGTACCGGCAACGTGTAACTGGCCGTGTCGTAGTTGACGAGGATGCCCGAGCCCGGCGACGTTTCCGGATACGTCACGCCGATGGGACGCGTGTCGTATCCGTTGGGATCGCTCGCCGTCACAGGCTTGAAACCGAGCGGAGGAATCCGGTTGTCCTTGGCAATGCAGTCGTTCAAGACGAAATGGAACATCGCGTTGCCGGAAGCATTCTCGATGTCGCACTGACTGGCGCCCAGGTGGTTGAAGATGCCTTGCTGGACTTCGTAGATGCGCGCCTGTGCGTCGACGCCGAGTACGCCAGTGTTCGCGTCGTAGGCGCCGCTCTCGAACACGAGTCCGCCATTCGCGTCATGTACTTGAAGGTTGAGCCACATGCGACGACCTTCCGCATAACCGGTCGGCAACTTGTGTCCACTGAGGTTCGTCACCTTGACGGAGACGACCATCGCACCGGCGCTGGTCGCCGGCGGCGTGTAGCTCTGGATCGTCGTCGCGACGCTCGCGGCGGTGCCGAGCAACTGGCGGGCCCAGACAATGGTCTGGTCGTACGACGCAGCGCGACTGGTGCCGCCGTTGTCGACGATGCCCGACGAATACGCGGCCTTGATGATGCCGGGCACCCAGGTATTGCCGCCGACGAACGCATGCACGGGCAGATTGCCGGCGCGGTTCGGATAGCCCGGAATCGAGCACGCGGTCGCGGCCGGATCTTCGCTCTGCGGCATGTGGCAGGCCTGACAGGTCTGGCCCGCGGGTAGCGAGAATTGGCTCTGCTGCCATTCGCTGAAAGTACGTTCGACCGGAAATGGCCGCAACGTGTCGGTGCCGTTGTTGAGCTTGAGCGTTTTCAGCGGGCCGCCCGCCGTATCGGGCGAACTCACGTTGTGGCACAGGCCGCAGATCGCGCCTTGTGTGTGATAGGCGGACTCGACCCATGCGTGCGGCGGTGCATTGTCAGTAGGTGCGTACGCATAGGGCCCGCGTCGACACGGTTCGAAGTCGCCGGTATTGGCGCAATTGCTGTCATCGACCCACGCGTTCGCATTCTCGGTGTAGCCCGGTTCGCTGTTCGGCCCTTGCGGCATCAGGCGATGGCAGAAGTGGCAGGTTTCGCCACCGAAGTCGCTGTCGAGATCGTCGGCCGAATCGTACGCACCCGACAGCAGGCATCCGGCTGCACCCTTGGCGACGTCGTTGTCGGGGTTGCCGAATCCGGCTTTGACCACGCGTCCTTCGAGCCATCCGCGCGGCGTATGGCAGCGCAGGCAATAGTCACCGGACCCGGGAACGTCGTGATTCGCGATGTCGAGCGCAGCCCAGAACAGCGGATCGCGCGTCGCGTTCGCCATCATCGAACCGGCCCAGCTCGAATAGGGTCGGAACGCCGTCTGCGCCGGCGTACTGCCGCGATGACAACCGGCGCAGTTGTCGGAAAAGATCAGCTGGTTGAACAAGCCGGGCTGGGTGCCGTGCGGCGTGAAGTCGACGCTGCTGGTCGGTGCCAATCGGTGCGCAACCTTCAGCCAGCCCTCTTGCGCATGCAGACCGCGCGCGGGAAACAGCGCTGCGCAGCACAAGCCGAGCGCAAGAAGCATCAATGTCGAACGCAGCACGTGCACGGCGCCAGCCTCAGTCAAATCCGTTCTTGAAGATCACGTCGTCCGCGACAGCCTGCGGGCCGAGCGAAGTCAGGGTGTTGAGCAGCTCGCCTTCGCTCGATGTCGCAGCGCCAATCAGGCTCAGCAGACTCGGTGTCGGCGCGGCATTGCTGGTGAATTCGAAATGATAAAGCATGCCCCAATCGAGCGTATTGCCTGCCGCGGGTGCAGTCCATACCACCGTGTTCGGCGTGACGACGCCGGGCCAGTCGTTGCCACCGTCGCCGTCGGTGTCGTCGAAGCGCAACGCGCTAGCTGTTGCGCCGGACGGCAACGGCACGCTGAAACGCGCGAAGCCGTGGTTCGACAGCAGCTTCAGATTCGGTTCGTTTGGATGCGCCGGATCGATGTTCGCGTGCGCATAGTCGAAATTCATCACCGCATATTCGTAGCGCCACTGTCCGCCGCCCAGATCGGTCGCCTTGACCGCAACGCGTGCCCGACCTCGCGACGTACTGAGTTCCTGATTCGAGGCGACCGTCGATGGTGCCGCCGGGTCGACCCAGTGATTGAGCACCGGGCCGAGGAAGAAATCGTGATCGGTCACATTGTCGTTGACGAGACTGACGCTCCACGAGGAACCGGTCTTGACTGGCTGGATTTCGCGATACCCCATCGTGTTGTAGATGTTCGCGTCGTCGCGGACGATGTACCAGTATTCGAAGAAATAGTGCGCGCCGGTGCTCAGCGGCGGAAGCATGTCGCTCTCGTCGACGAGCATCCGGTACTGGTACAGGTCCTGCGCACCGGTGCCGGAATTCATCGCGCCATTGCAGTCGGGATCCCAGACCGAACCACATCGACCCCATACCGCCGTGTACGGAATGATCTCCGAACGCGGTGCGAGGTTCTGCTGCTGCGATCCACCGCTGCTGCTGTTGTCGTTGTTGCTGAGCGAGTAGGTGTCCTCGCAGGTGGGATAAATCACATTGCCTTCAGCGCATCCGCAGTTCCAGTTGACGGTCAGGAACGCATGCTTCACCGCCGAAACACCGATCTGCTTCACGCGCCCGTCCGAATCGACGCGGTACAGGTTCCAGATCAAATACGGATGTTGATCGTTGTTGTACGGCGGATTGCTGCCACTGAATTTCGAATACCAGGCGATCGCCGCCGTGCCGGTATTGCGCAAGCTCGAGTCCTGATCGATCACGACCTTGCCAGTGGTGCTGGAAGCGGTGCAGGTACTACCGTTTCCAACCGGCGGCAATCCGCAGCGGCGGGCATAAACCGAATCGTTGTGGCCGGTCCAGCCGTTCGCTGCGTTGTCGTAGATGAGGCTCATGTCCGTGACGAGCCCGGGACCGGAAAACGGCGTGCTGCATGTACCGCCGGAGGGAGTTTCGGTGACCCGGTCGGCCTGCGCGTGTGCGCGAAACTCGAGACTGCCAATCGGATAACCAGCCAGTTCCGGCTTGCCGAGCGTCTGCGCAAACTGCGCCGACAGACGCAGGTTCATGTTGAACATCGAAAACGTGTCCGCGGTTTTCGGATCGAAACCGTAATGCGCATGATCGGCGGTGAACCACACCGTGCCCTGCGCATCGACGACCGCGATACCCAATCGCGCAGCAGGATCGGCACGCAAGGCGAAGCCGCGCAGATCGATGCTGCCCCCGGGATACCCGAGCACGAAACCGCCGCTGAAACGAAGCTCACCGCCACCGACGCCCGCGATGCTGCCGCCGCGATGCAGCACTTCGAGCGCACCCGCATTGCGCGCAGGAAAGGTCGTCGTGTCGTAACGCTGACCGGGAGCACCGGGCGACCGCGCGCTGGCGCCCGCAGCGGAATCGATGCGCACATCCAGCGAGACCAGCGCGTCCGGATTGAATCCGAACGAAGCCTGACCGCCCCACGTCAACCATGCCCCTTCCGGGACATTGCCGACACCATTGGCAGCGGCGACCAGCGAACTTGGGGGCTGGCCCAGCGCCGCCGCGGCGAATCCAGCGGCAGGCACGGTGAAGAATACGAATGCGCATGTTGCGAACAGCTTGCTCATGAAGCCTCCCCGACTCCAACGATGGCGCGTCGATCGAACGCGCCGACAAGCGGCCGAGGCTAGCACAAGGCTCCGCAAATCGCGCTCGCACGGAGCACCGTCTGGCGCAGGCGTCGCAATCCGCGCTAGCGTGTACGGATGACCGATGCCCACCCAGCCGATCCTGCCGCTGCTCTCGCGCAAATCGTCGACTTCATCGAAGCCGGCCAACTCGATCTCGCGGCAACGAGGGCAACGATGGCGCGCGCGCAATGGCCGCA
>JBDSBK010000084.1:0-15877 GCA_039921645.1 Dokdonella sp. | reverse complement strand
ACGCAACTACGAAGACCTCGAAGGCTTGCGCACGCTGGATTTCGTGCTGCTGTTCATCCCGATCGAAGCCGCGTTCATCGAAGCGGTGCGCGCCGACGATCGTCTCTACACGCATGCGCTGGGCAAGAACATCTCGCTGGTCAGCCCGAGCACGTTGCTCGCGACCTTGCGCACGGTCGCGCACTTGTGGCGAATCGAACGTCGCAACGTCAACGCGATGGAAATCGCGCGGCGCGCCGCGCAACTGCACGACAATTTTGCGCTGCTGGTCGACGAACTCGAGAATCTCGGCGGCCAGCTCGACAAGGCGCAGAAAGCGCACACAAGCGCGATGCGCCGCCTCACGGAAGGCGGCAAGGGCAGCGTGCTGCTGCAAGTGCAAAGCCTCGCCGACATGGGCGCGCCGGTGAAGAAGAGCTTGCCCGCAGGTTTGTTGAGCGCAGCGGGAGCCGCCAGCCAGGAAGATCCGCCAGCCATCGAATGACGCCCGCCTCGCAAGTTCGTCCCGACCACATGAGCAACGGTGCACGAGCGGCCACGGTGGCGGAAAATCCCCCAAGGCAGGCATCCGGACTTGCGCGCGGACCCACATGCGCGGATCGTCGGCTCCTGCCAGACTGCAACCGGCGGTTCACATTTCTCTGCAGGGGAAAACCATGACCGATCCGTCACAGGAATTGACGGCCGCGATCGCTGCAAGTGCGAGCGACCCGGCGGCGCGCGATCGCATGCTCGCGAGCGTCTACGACGACTTGTTGCGCATTGCGCGCGCCGAACTGGCACGTCATAGGCGTGGCGAGACGCTCAATACGCGCGCACTCGTCAACGAGGCCTACCTCAAGTTGTTCGATCGCAGCGGCGCTGGCTTCGACAATCGCAAACATTTCTTCGCCACGGCTGCGCGCGCGATGCGCCAGGTCGTGATCGACTACGCACGCGCGCGTCTGGCCGAGCGGCGTGGCGCCGGCGCCGAGCACGTGTCGCTGGATCAGCTGGAAGGTTCACCGCTGCCAGTGGACGAGCAGGCGGAGCAGTTGGTCGGCATGGATCGCGCGTTGCAGAAGCTGGCTTTGCTCGACGAGCGACTGGTGCAGGTCGTCGAACTGCGCTTCTTTGCCGGTCTCGAAGTGAAGGACATCGCCGAACTGCTGGACGTGTCGGAGCCGACGATCAAGCGCGACACGCGCGCCGCCAAGGCTTTTCTTGCCAAGGAACTGGCCGCGGTGTGACGCATGTCGCGTGCCCGTTTCCCACGGGTCATCGGTTCCCTTGGGGCTTCGCGCACACGTCGTGATCCCTGCGGCCCATGTCCTGCGTATGTCTCCCTGAGAGCGATTCTTTCTTCATGGGAGCAACGACGATGAACAGCAAGCAACTTCGCAGGTGGACAATGGGTATCGGCATCTCGCTGGTGGTGGCCGGGCGGGCGATGGCGGTGCCGACGGATGGTGGCTTCGCGCCGGGCTGGGGCCTCTTCGGCAGCGGCAAGAACATCGTCCCGTTCGATCTTGGCGGCGGCCTTACCGACGTCGCTGCCGATACGCTGATTGGACCGGATGGCGCCATGTACATCGTCGGTACCGTCACTGGCAGCGATGGAAAGAACCATTTCGGCATCGCCAAACTCGATGCAAACGGTGTTCCCGATCCCACCTTCAGTGGCGATGGCAAAGCCGTCTCGGTCGAAGCCGACGTCACCGCGACAAGTGCAGCGCTGACCGCCGACGGGCGCCTGCTCGTTGCGGGCTACAAGGTCGTCAGCGGCACCGACTACGACTTCATCGTCTGCCGCTTCAGTGCAAGCTCGGGTGCGAACCTGAATTTTCCGGCGCCGACCAACACGATTTGCATCACTACCGTGTTTCTTCCGGGTACGCAGGACATTCCGCGCGACATCGCAATCCAGGCCGATGGCAAGTTTGTCCTTGCCGGAACCACCGGGATCAACTCGCCGACGGATCGATACGCCGCGTTTGCGCGCTTCGAAGCGAACGGTCAGCCTGATGCGGGGTTCGGCAATATCCAGGGCTCGAACGTCTCGATCATCCGCAACAACGGCGTCTTTTCGAACCACGACATCCGCGCCGTCGGCATCGCGAGCAACGGCAAGATTGTCGCGATCGGCAGCACAACCGTGGTCGGCAGCAGCGATATCGGTGCATTGATGGTCCGCTTGAATGCAGATGGCACGCAGAGCGATATCGGACCGTCCAAGGAATTCACGTTCGAGCGCGACAACAGCAACAGCCGGAATACCGCGCTGCAGGGCATGGTGCTCGTCGATTCGCCGGATTCGCTTGAAGACGACGTCGTTGCAAGCGGTTATGTCGAGCTTACGGGTGGCGTCAACAGCGGCATGATCGTCAAGATCAAGAGCAACGGGGTGCTTGCGAGCGCGTTCGGCAGCAGCAGCGGATTCACCAGCGTCACCCCCGCTGCGGGCGATCTCGATTTCACCCATATCGCACGCCAGTCCGACGGCGCGTTCGTCGTCCTCGGTGTGCGGCCGGCAAGCGATGCACTCGACCTCGATGTCCGTCGCTTCACCGCATCGGGTGCGGTGGATGCGAGCTTCGGCAACAACGGCGACGTCACGTTCGACATGGGCACGAGCGGTCAGCTCGACATCGGAGCCGGTATCGTCGCCAATGCGGGCGGCATCTACATCGCGGGTTATTCGTATCTGACGGTGAGCAACTACGATTTCGTTGCCGCAAAACTCGAGGTCGACCACATCTTCGGCGACGGTTTCGAATCGCCCTGATCGTCGCACCACCTGCATCGAATGCCGCCCGCGCAAGCAGGGCGGCATTCTTCGTTCACGCGTCGCGATCGGGCAGCAATACCTCCACTGCATGCACGCCGCCTTCGCTGCTCAAGGGAACGCGTGCGTCGGGCAACTCGGTGCCGTCGAGCGTGACGCGCATGCCGTCGGAACCACCTTCTCGACGAAGCGCGATCTGATACAGCGTCTCGCCAAAACGGTATTGCATCCCGAATGCCGGCCATGCCCTGGGCACGCGCGGCCGCAACACGAGCATATTGCCTTCGCGATGCAAGCCGAGCAGCGACTCGGTGATCAGGCGATACATCCAGCCCGCCGAGCCGGTGTACCAGGTCCAGCCGCCGCGCCCCACGTGCGGTGCGACGGCGAGCACGTCGGCGGCAGCGACGTAGGGCTCGACCATGTAGGTGGCCATGTTTGCCGCTGAGCTGCCGTGTCGCACCGGATTGATCATGTCGAACAATTCCCAGGCACGCTCGACGCGACCAGCTTCGGCAAACGCCATGATCGCCCACACGGCGGCATGCGTGTACTGGCCGCCGTTTTCGCGCACGCCCGGCACGTAGCCGCGGATGTATCCCGGATCCGGTTGCGCCTTGTCGAACGGCGGTTGCAGAAGTTCGATCAGGCGCGCGTCGGAATTCACCAGATGCTCGTCCAGCGCATCGAGCGCGAGGCGCGTGCGCTCCGGCGCGCCGACGCCCGACAATACCGACCAGCTTTGCGCAATCGAGTCGATGCGGCATTCCTTCGCGGAGGCGGTGCCGAGCGGCGTGCCATCGTCGAAGTACGCGCGCCGGTACCAGGCGCCATCCCAGCCGTGACGTTCCAGCGCCAGCTTCATCTTCGCTGCCTGCTCGTCGCAACGCGTCGCGAACGCCTGGTCGTTGCGATGTCGCGCAACGGCCGAGAATTCGTGCAGGACGTGATACAGGAAGAAACCCAGCCAGATGCTCTCGCCCCGACCCTGTCGGCCGACATTATTCATGCCGTCGTTCCAGTCGCCGCTGCCGATCAGGGGCAGACCGTGCGCACCGACGCGCAAGCCGTGTTCGATCGCTCGCACGCAATGCTGGTAGATGTCGGCGCTTTCGGTGGAGCGCATCGGCATGTCGTAATACGACTCCTCGCCCGGATTGAGCGGTCGACCGTCGAGGAAATCGGCGCGTTCCTCGAGTACGGCCCAATCGCCGCTGGTCGTGACATAGCGGCATGCAGCGAGCGGCAGCCAGAGGTAATCGTCCGAGCATTGCGTGCGCACGCCACGGCCCGCCGGCGGATGCCACCAGTGCTGCACATCGCCCTCGCGGAACTGGCGCGACGCACACAGCACGAGCTGCGCGCGCAGCAGCTGTGGCGACGCGTGCACGAGCGACATCGTGTCCTGCAGTTGATCGCGAAAACCGAATGCGCCGCCGGATTGGTAGAACCCGCTGCGTCCCCACAAGCGGCACGAGATGACCTGGTACAGCAACCAGCCGTTCGCGAGCGCATTGAGCGCGTGGTCCGGCGTATCGACGACAACGGCGCCGAGCAGTTGCGACCATCGGGCACCGCTGGCCTCGAACGACGCACGCGCGGAACCGGATCGGCGAAAGCGACGAATCAGCGCATTCGCATCGCTGCGGTCGCGCCCGGCACCGAGTCGGAACAGCAGCGTGCGCGTCTCTCCGTCGGCGAGTTCGAGCGGTACCTGGATCGCGCCGCACGGGTCGAGACAGGCACCCACGCGCCCGCTAAGCGACATGCGTTTCAGCGCAGCCGGTTGGCGCGTACTTCCGTTGCGCCCGATGAACTCGCTGCGATCGCCGGTCAAGGTGCGCTGTGCATCGTCGACGTCGAAGAAGGCGACCAGTTCGCCGAATTCGCTGCTGTACGCGTTGCGCGCGAGCAGTGCGCCGCTGGCATCTATCTCGGTGACGACGTGCATGGCTGTTTTGGCGGCAAGATCGCCGAGCACCCATTCGACGTAGCCGGTCACCGACAGCTTGCGCGGACGACCCGAATCGTTGCGCAGGCGCAGTGTGAAGAATTTCACTGGCGCATCGACATCGACATGGATGCGCAGCTCGCTGGCGATGCCGCTCTCGATCGTCTCGAATACGCTGTAGCCAAAACCATGGCGCGACAGGTAGCGCGCTGCGCCTGCGGTCGGCGCCGGCGTCGGCGACCAGTAGTGTCCGGTTTCCTCGTCGCGGATGTAGAACGCCTCGGTATTCGGATCGCAGACCGGATCGTCGCTCCACGGCGTGAGCCGGTATTCGTGCGCATTTTCGAACCATGTGTAGCCCGCGCCGGTTTCGGAAACAACGCAGCCGAATATCGGGTTTGCGATCACGTTGACCCATGGCGCCGGCGTGCGCTGGGTCGCATCGGTGGCGATCACGTATTCGCGACTGTCGCGCGAGAAGCCGCCGATACCGTTGACCAGGCTGCGCGGCGGCAGCGCGATGTTCTGCGCCGGGCCGACTTCGTGCGTGCGCGTCGGTACCAGGCGCGGAACCGATTCGGTCGTGTCGCGTGCGCGCAATTGCTCGATCAGCGAGCCATCCTCATCGGACAGCACGACGCGTGCGACCGAAAGCATGAGCACGCGATCCTCGTGATTGATTTGCTCGACCGCCCGCACGAATACGCCGCCAGGGTGGTCGATCATGCTCGCATCGACGCTGGCCGCGATCACGCTGTGGATCTCGTCGTGCAGGTTCTGCCGGTAGCCGCCGCTTTCCTCGTTCCAGATCACCAGATCGAAGATGAGGCCCTTGAGGCGACAATAGGCATGCGCGTGCACGAGCTGGCGCACGATGTCGATGTTCGCCGCATCGCCGACCTGCAGCAGTGCAATGGGCAGGTCGCCCGAGATCGCATGCGCCCACAGGCCCGATTGCCCGCGCCGATTGCTCGCGATGATGTCCGGCGCGGCGCGGCGCAGTGGATCGGCATAGACCAGGCACTCGGCGAGGCGTGCATAGGTCTGTGCATCGGTTTCGCTGACGTTGATCTGCCCGAGCACGACCCGGCTGTGAGTCCATGCGAGGTCGAGCACGCGATCGGCGAGATGCCTGTCGTGATATTTGTCGACGAGGGCGAGACAATCGTCGCGGTTGTCGGCGATACCGGTGACCATGTCGATGCACACGGTCTGGTCCGGCTTCAATCGGAAGCGGTGGCGGATTGCGACGATGGGATCGAGCACGGACCCTGCGGTATCGGACAGGGCGCCGGGCTTGCGCATCGCGAGCGCATCGGAACCGCTGCCGCCGCGACCGATGAACCGCATGCGGTCGCTTTCGAACGAAATTTCGTCGCTGCTCGCATCATGCAGGGCGATCAGATGAAACATCCATGGCTGCGCCTCGTGCTCGGCCCGCGGCCGGCGTGTGCACACGATCGCGTCGCGTGCCTTGATCAGTTCGGTTTGCACGAACAGGTTGCTGAATGCGGGATGCAGGTCGTCGCTGATGGCCGGGGCGAGCACGACTTCTGCGTAGCTGGTGATCTCGAGCGTGCGTTCCACGCGCGAGCGGTTGGTGATGCGCGTACGCCGCAGTTCGATGTCGTCTTCGGGCGAGACGACGATTTCGGTGTGCGCATCGAGAAGGTCCGTTCGGCGCCGGAATTCCACACGCGATTCGGTGAATACGGCTTCGTACGAATCGGTGCGCGCAAGCGTCGGCTGAAAGGTTGTCGACCACACCTTGCCGCTGTCGCAGTCGCGCAAGTAGGCGAACATGCCCCACGCATCGCGCGTCACGTCTTCGCGCCAGCGCGTCAATGCCAGGTCGCGCCAGCGGCTGTAACCGCTGCCTGCGGCGGTCACCATGACGTGATATCGGCCGTTTGAGAGCAGCTGCATCGCCGGTCGGCGCGTATCCGCCTTGCGGAACACGCGCAGCGGCATTTGCGGCTGCTCCGTCGCGCTGAGCACGTCGACGACTTCCGGATCGCTGGCCCAGTCGCCGGTTGAACGCGGCACACGCTCCTGCAGCAGCAACAGGGTCGCCTGGAACTGCGGGTGGCTCTCGAAGCGGCGTTGCATGACTCGACCGAGCAGACCGTGTGCGAACGCGACGAGACTCATGCCTTGATGGTGCGCCATGAACGAACGCACGATCGCATGCGTCTCGCCGGGCTGTTGCCGTGTCGGCGTGTAGTCGACGGCCTCGTAGAATCCGTACGGCGTCAACCAGCCTTTCGCGGCCATCGCACCGAGATTCTCGGTGGCCGCGCGCGGCAGCACCGTCAACGCGAGTGCGCTCGCATACGGCGCGATCACGAGCTCCTGCGACAGGCCACGTTGCAAGCCGAGACCGGGCACCCCGAATGCGCGGTACTGATAGTTCTGTGCAGCATCGGTGAGGTTGTAGCCGGATTCGGAGATGCCCCACGGAACATTGCGTTGATGCGCGTACGCGACCTGGCGCGCGATCGCGGCCTCGCAGGTCTGTGCCAGCAGCGAACCCGGAAATGCCGGCATCACCAGCAAGGGCATCAGGTACTCGAACATCGAACCGCTCCACGACAGCAGCGTCGGCGGTCCATCGTGTGCGGTCAGCAAGCGACCCAGAGCGAACCAGCTGTCCTGCGGTATCTGGCCGTAGGCGATCGCCGCGAACACGGCCAGGCGCACTTCCGACGCGAGCAGGTCGTAGTAACCGCCGTCGCGGCGCGCCTCGCTGACGTTGTAGCCGATCGCGAAGAGATGTCGTTTGGCGTCGTAGAGAAAACCGTAGTCGACGCGTGCGAGTTCGTCGCAGGCGAGGGCCAGCCGTTCGATGTCGCGCAGGCATGCTTGCGCGCGCGCAGCCACGTCCGTGTCTTCGTGTGGCGAACCCTCGGCAGTTGCGGCGAGCGCAGCCAGGGTCGGAACAGGCGTGGCATTCGCATCCGACGCATTCGCCGGCATCCATGCGTCGACATCATCGAGTGCCATGCGGCACTCGCGCGCGAGAACCTGCGCGGCATCGGTCGCGGCGATGTCGCCTGACCATGCGGGATCGGCAACGACTTGTTCGGAAAGCACGGTCATCTCTCGCAACTGCACACGAAGCCCCGAAAGGCTGGGCGCCGGCGCGAGTTCGGCAGCAAGAATCGCTGCGCGCAATTCCGCAAGTGCTTGCTTGCGGCCGTCTCCGGCCGCCTGTTCGAGCAGTTCGCAGGTATCGGCGAGACCCGCGAAGAGACGTGGATGCACTACCGGCGCGTCGGCGAGTTGCAGCAAGCCCTGGCGCAGGGTCTGCAGGTGCCCGATCAGGTTGCCGCTGTCGACGGTGGATACGTATTGCGGTTGCAGGGGCTGCAGCGTTTCGGTGTCGTACCAGTTGTAGAAGTGACCGCGATAGCGATCCAGGCCATGCAAGGTGTCGAACGTCTTCGAGGTCCGCTCGAGCAGGCGATCGAGGTTCGCGTAACCCAGATCGTAGGCCGAAAGATTTGCGAGCAGGCTCAGGCCGATATTGGTCGGCGACGTGCGTTGCGCGACCTTCGCGATCGGCTGTTCCTGGTAATTGTCGGGCGGCAGCCAGTTTTCATCGGCGCTGACGAAGCGCTCGAAGAACGCCCAGGTGCGCCGTGCGGCCTTGCGCACGAGGCGTGCCTGCGCTTCGTCGAGTCCGTCGGTCGCAGTGTCGGGTGACTGCGACAGCCAGCGTTCCAGGCCGGGTGCGACCAGCCACAGCAGCAACCATGGCAGTGCGAGCGGAAGCGCAACGGAAGGCGACTCACGCAACAGAATCGCACCGACGCCAACGGCGACAACCGGCGCGATCCACAGCGTTGGGGCGAGCCAGGGTGAGCGTTCGCGCGCCGACGCGTGCGATGCCACCCATTGCAGCAATCGGCGTTTGGACACATGCACGCGCCAACCCGTGCGCACGATGGCGTCGACACTGAGCCACGCTTCGTACGGCAGGCACGCGATCGCGAACGCCTGCTGGGCGAGACGACGCCCTGCATCTCCCGCCGAAAGAACCAGGTGACGGCCGATCCGCATGTCGCTCGACTTGCGCACGATCGACAAGACGATGTCGATCAGGGTTGGCAGCAGCACTATTTCGAGGGCGAGCATCGTCCAGTAAACGGGTTGCGCCAGTACCGTCCAGCCGAGCACGAGGATCGCCAGCAATGCCGGCGCAACGAGACTTCGACGCAGGTTGTCGAAAATTTTCCACAGCGAGAGACCGCTCAGCGGGTTTTTCTCGCGTCCGCCATCGGCGACCGGTACGCGCGAAAACAACCACTCGGCGATTTGCCAGTCGCCGCGCATCCAGCGTCGGCGACGGCTCGCATCGAGACGGTACGAATCGGGATAGCGCTCATACAGTTCTATATCGGTGACCAGACCCGAACGCGCGTAACAACCTTCGAGCAAATCGTGGCTGAGGATCCGGTTGAGCGGAAAACGATTTGCCAACGCGTGCTCGAACGCGTCCACGTCGTAGATGCCCTTGCCGATGAACGAACCTTCGCCAAACAGGTCCTGGTAGGTGTCCGAGACGGCACGCGTGTACGGATCCAGCCCCGGATCGCCGCCAAACAACATCGCATAGCGCGAGTTGCTGTCGGCTGCAAAGCTGGTGCCGATGCGCGGTTGCAGAACGCCGTAGCCGGCAACGACGCGGCGGCGGTTCTCGTCGAAACGCGGCCGGTTGAGCGGATGCTCCATCGTTGCGACCAGCTCGCGTGCCGCATTGCGTGGCAGCTGCGTGTCGGTGTCGAGCGTTATCACGTAGCGCGTCGCATGCAATTGGGCGATATCGCCGACGATGCATGAAAAGCCCTCGTGCCCCTGATTGCGCAACAGCGCATTCAATTCGCCCAGCTTGCCGCGCTTGCGCTCGAAACCGATCCAGCTCTGTTCGCTGTCGCTCCACCGCCGTGGACGATGCAACAGGAAAAACATGTCTGCGCCGTCCGATGCATAGCGCGTATTGAGTCGGGCTATGCCGGCGCTCGCCGTTTCGAGGATGCGATCGTCCGACGATTTCTTCTCTTCTTGCCAGTCGGTGAAATCGGTCAGCAGGGCGAAGCGGATCGCTGGATCGCGATTGGCGAGAAAACGGATTTCGAGCTCGTCGACGAGATTGCTCGCACCCTCTTCGCTGCCAAGCAAGGTTGGTACGACCACCAGCGCCTGCGCGTCTTCTGCGACGCCCTCGCGAAAATCCATGCGCGGAAGTCGTTTTGGAGCGACGAACAGCGCGGCAAACAGGTTGACCAGCGCGACCGCAAGCTGGCTCAGGGCGACGATCGCGCATGCGCCCACGGCGATGCCGAGCCAGCGCGAACCTGCGGCGTGCCAGAGCGTGAGCAGAGGTGGCAGCGCAAGCAGCGCTCCCATCGCCAGCAACGCGCAGAAATAGACCGGGAACGGAAGGGTGCGTGTGCTGCGGCGAGCGACGGCGGACGAGGGTGCGCAACGATGTTCGAGTTGCGCGCGCCCCGCGTCGACGAGGTAGTAGCCGATATGTCGCGCGACGTCCGCGGCAGGATCCGACGCGGTCGTTTCGCGCGCGAGATCGACCACGGTCTGCGCAATATCCAGTTCGGATCTGCGCGTGCGCCTGGCCAGTTTCTCGAGCGCGTGTCGATAGCTGTCGCGCGTCGAGAAATCCATTCGCGTGTACACGCCGGCAGGGTCGTCGCGCAGGATCTGCTCGACATGACTCGCGCTCTCGACGAACTCGCGCCAGTCAGTCGCTTCGAGCAGTCGCAGGCTGCCGATGCTGTTGCTGATCGACACCTGGTCGGCGGCTTCCTCCTGGTTGGTCGCATGGACGAGTTGCTCGATCGTCATGCCGGCTTCCTGGAGCCGCTGTTCGATCCAGGTCAGCGGCAGCGCGAGCGAGGCGCTGTGGCCTTGCAGGCGGCGCACGAGTTCGGCGACGAATGCACCCCGCATCGGCGGCTCGGAACGAGCCATGTCGGAAACGACCAGAATCAGGCTCTTCGGATCGTTGTCGACGATCTCGATCATCTCACCGGCCCAGCGCCCCGCGAGATTGCGATAGCGCCGGTCGCTGCGCACGCGGAACGCCGCGCGGCGCAGATTTTCGATCAGTGCAAGTCGCAACATGATCGGAATCGCCCACAGCTCGCCGAGCGTGAGCGGCACGACTTGCTGGTAGGCGCGCACGAAGCGACTGAAGGTGTCCTGATCGACGCGTCCGTCGCCATGCGAGATCGCATTCAAGGCTATGTCGTAGACACGCGGCAGACCGGCGGACGCGCCCCGCTCGAGGCGCGGCAATTCAAAGCTGTAGCGTTGCGGAAAATGCCGTCGCGCAGTGCGGATCTGCTCGTCGATCAGGTAAAGATTGTCCAGCAGCCACTCGCCAGCGGGAGTTACACGATGACCGGTCTTGATGGCATCGGCGAGGAGGGCGCAGCTGTCGCGCAGCACCGTCTCGTTGTCGGCGAGACGCAGTAGAAGATTGTCCGAACGCTCGCCGATAACCACGCGGTGTTGAGCGGCGAGTGCACGTCCGTGCTCTTCCATTTGCTCGGCGCTGAGCAATTCCGCCCGCAGTGGCGCATCGCTTTCGCTCGGCGTGTCATCCATCGTTCCATCGCGGCCCGACCGCGTGAGACGTGATTCGAGCCATCGACGGATCGCCGACATCGCAACTCCTTTGTGATTGCTGCGGGGCTGCAGCTGATTCGAGCATCAGGAAAAACGCCGACCTTCTTCGACGCAGCGCGTTCGAACAGGTGCGTTCGCAGTACCTTGCCCAAAATATCAGCTGGACATGAACCGCCACCAAGCATGGCGGTCCGATCCTGATCGAATACGCGTCAGGGTCGATGCAATTTGCTGTGGCGGCGCCCGTAGCCGAAGTAGATCGCCATGCCGATCACGGTCCACACGCCCATCATGGTCCAGTTGTACCAGTTCTCGCCGAACAGCAGCAGGAACATGCAGCTGAGCACGCCCATCGTGCATACGAATGGCGCCCATGGCACGCGGAACGTACGCGGCAGGTCGGGCTGCGTGCGGCGCAGGACCAGCACGCCGATGCAGACCGCGACGAAGGCGATCAGCGTTCCCATCGAGACGAGATCGCCGAGGATGTCGAGCGGAAATATGGCCGCCAACGCCGCGATACCGACGCCGGTGATCACGGTGTTGATGTGCGGCGTGCAATATTTCGGATGGATCTTCGCGAATACCGGCGGCAGCAGGCCATCGCGCCCCATGATCATGAAGATACGCGGCTGCGCAATGATCATGACGAGGATCACCGATGAGAGACCGATCAATGCGCCGATCTCCACGGCCCAGCGCAGTACGTACAACTCGGGGTGCGCCTTGATCGCAGTGACGACGGGCTCGCTGGTGCCGAGCTGGTCGAACGGCAGCAGGCCGGTCAGCACAACGGCCATGCCGATGTAGAGGATCGTGCAGATGGCGAGCGAGGCAATGGTTCCGATCGGCAGGTCGCGTTGCGGATTTTTCGCTTCCTGCGCGGCTGTCGAAGTGGCTTCAAAGCCGATGTAGGCGAAGAACACCAGCGCGGCGCCGCGGATGATGCCGGCCCAACCGTACTTGTCGCCGCCCTGGTTTTCCGGAATGAACGGGTGCCAATAGGTGGGATTGACGTACTGGGAGCCGACCACGATCACCAGCACGATCAGGGAGACCTTGAGGATCACCATCGCGAGGTTGGCGCCGCTCGATTCGCGGATGCCGACATAACAGACCCAGGTCAGTGCAAGCACGATCGCCACCGCAGGCAGGTTGAACCAGGCGCCTGTGGTGACGAGATGGTTGTCGGTGAACGCGAGCGGCGCATTCGTCAACGCGGGTGGCAGATGGATGCCGACGTGGTCGAGCAGGCTGGTGAAATAACCGGTCCAGCTGACGGCGACGGCGGATGCGGAAACCCCGTACTCGAGCACCATGTTCCAGCCGATGAACCACGCGACGCCTTCGCCGAGTGTCGCGTACGCATACGAATAGGAACTGCCCGACATCGGGATCAGTGTCGCGAATTCGGCATAGCACAGTGCCGTGAAGCTGCAGCAGAGTGCGGCGAGAATGAAGCAGAGAATGATTGCCGGACCCGCGTGCTCCGCCGCGGCCTGACCGGTGATCACGAAGATGCCGCCGCCGATCACGGCGCCGATGCCGAGGGCGGTGAGACCCCAGGGACCCAGCGTGCGTTTCAGACAGGGGCCATCTCCGGAGTTGTATTCGGAGAAATCGGTTTTTCTTGCGAGCAGTTGGGCGAGCATGCGGATTCCGGACGGTGACGAGTTGTGCCCGCAGTGCTCCTGCATTGCGACCCACAGGGACGTGGGAAGTGTCCGCAGGCGTCAGGAACGCCAGCGGACCCGGCATACAGGCCATCCATGGCCATCGCCGGAAAATGCTCCTGCATTTCCGGCATACAGGCCATCCATGGCCATAAAAAGGCCGGCGCGTGAGCGCCGGCCGTGGATCAGATTCGCGACAACCGCATGCCTCAGTCCGCGTTCTTGGGCGCGATATAACCGGGAGCAAGCTGGCTGCGGCGGTAGCCGTACTGCGAATAGAGCAACAGGCCAAGGACAGCCCAAATGACGAACACGAGCTTCGCCGTCACGCTGAGATTCCAGAACAGCAACAGGCAGCCGATCACCGCAAGCGGACAAACGAACCAAGCCATCGGCGTGCGGAACGACCGTGGGCGGTTGGGTTGTTGCTTGCGCAGGATCAATACGCCGATCGAGACCATCGCAAACGCCAGCAGCGTGCCCGAATTCGAGGTGTCGGCGAGCTTGCCGACCGGGAACAATGCCGAGCAGATCGCGACGACGGCGCCCGTTATCAGCGTTATCACGTGCGGCGTATGGAAGCGCGGATGCACGCTGGAGAGCTTTTCCGGCAGCAGGCCATCGCGCGACATCGTGAAGAAGACGCGGGTCTGGCCGAACATCATCATCAGGATCACCGAAGGCAGCGCGAGAATCGCTGCAATGCCGATGAATTTGCCGAGACTCGGGAATCCGATCATGTTCAACACGTGCGCGAGCGGTTCCTTGCTGCACACCAGGGCTTGCGAGCCGACGCACGCGGCTGCCATGGCATCGCTTCCCGGATCGAGAGGCACGCCATTGGCACCGAGCATCGGTTGCGCGCCGACCGAACCGGCGGCGGAATAGCCGACCAGCAGGTAGAAGATCGTGCACACGGCGAGTGAACCGATCAGGCCGATCGGGATATTTCGATTGGGATTCTTTGTTTCTTCGGCAGCAGTGGACACGGCATCGAATCCGACATAAGCGAAGAAGATCGACGCTGCGGCGCCCAGTACGCCGGCTCCGCCCGTTGGGCTGCCCCAGCCGCCTGGCAGGAACGGTTCGAAGTTGCTGCTCTTGACTGCCGGGAACGCGTAAAAGATGAAAACGGTCAGCGCGACGATCTTGATCGCAACGAGCACCGCATTGACGCGCGCGCTTTTCGAGGTGCCGATCACCAGCAGTGCAGTGACCACGAGCGCGATCAGGAACGCGAGAAGATCAAAACCGCCTCCGGCGAACATTCCCGTGCGCAGATAGTCCGGCAACGCGAGTGCGCCGCCGAAAAAATCAGGCTTGGCGAGCAGGCCGTTCATGTAGCCCGACCAACCGACGCACACGACCGAGGCGCCGATACCGTATTCGAGCCCCAGCGCCCAGCCGACGATCCAGGCGACGAATTCGCCGAGTACGCCGTAGGTATAGGTGTAGGCGGAGCCTGAAACCGGCAACATCGACGCGAGTTCGGCATAGGCGAGGGCAGCGAGTCCGCAAACCACTGCCGCGATGACGAACGCGATCATCATGCCGGGGCCGGCTTTCTGTCCGGCTTCGGCGGTCAGCACAAAGATGCCGGTACCGATGACGGCACCAATGCCGAGCAACGTGAGCTGGACCGGGCCCAACTGCCGCTTCAGCGACCTTCTTTCTGCGGTCGCAAGAATCTGATCAAGCGGTTTGACTCGCCAGAAAATCATCGTATCCCCTTCCCAGGCTGTTGCGGATCAAGGCTGTCGAGGCGGCGTTGTAGAACGTCGCTGCCGTCGAAGTGTTCGCATGCGTCCGTAAACACGGGTCGCATAGCTTGGGTAAAATACGCGACCCCTGTCGGAGCGGCAAGCGAATCACGTCATGCAGCGAAATGGTGCCTTGCCGCACGAGTTGCAGCCTCATCAGGCGAGTTGGTTGGCGGCTCTGGATGCCTACGCACGGCGCTTCGGCGATGAAGCCGCGTCGACCGACCTCTTTCGCGCGTTCATGTCCGAACACGCCGACGCTGCGTCGCGTCAGCGTCTGCCCGGGCATCTGACCGGCTCGGCGTGGCTGGTCAGCGCAGATGGACAGCGCGTATTGTTGACCCATCACCGCAAACTCGATCGCTGGCTGCAGCTGGGCGGCCATGCCGACGGCGATCCGGACCTCGCGCGCGTCGCGTTGCGCGAGGCGGAAGAGGAGTCGGGCCTGGCGGACCTCATCGTGGAACCGGCGATCTTCGATATCGATCGCCACAGCATTCCCGCACGCGGCGACGAGCCCGAACACTGGCACTACGACGTACGTTACGTGGTGCGCACGACGACGAGTGAGACGTTTGCGGTCAGCGACGAATCGCACGCACTCGCATGGCGCGACATTGGCGAGCTGGCGACGGATGGGAAGGTCAACGATTCGGTTCGACGCATGGCGCGCAAGTGGCTGGCGCGCGGCGGTATCTGATCCGCCTGGTATTTCCGCGGGGCGTATCAAAAACAAAACCCGCACAAGGCGGGTTTATCTGGTGCCGAAGGTGGGACATTCGGCGTATTTTCGTGATCAAAACACCTTAGCCACGAATGGCCCGATAACTAGAACCAGCAAGGCTTTGGCGGCTCTCTGATCGTGCCGCAAATCCCGCTTTGTCCCGCCATTTAACGATAGCGTTTGCCCACGTTTTTGCCCATGCTCACCGCATGAATCTTGAGCGTCGCGGCAAATCATGGCGGGTCCGCATTCACGTGCAGGGCAACCGCGAATCTTCGACGTTCCCGACCAAGGTACAGGCGATCGCGTGGGCGCACCAGCGTGAGGCTGAGCTAGTAGGAGTGCGCTTGCCCG
>JBDSBK010000083.1:0-11621 GCA_039921645.1 Dokdonella sp. | reverse complement strand
GCGACGAACAGGAGCGAGCGCTGCGCCGGCGCCGCGCGTCGCGCGCGATGAACGCAGCGAGCCTCGCCCGCTTCCTGCTGCACTACGAACGCCTGAGCCGCCACGCGTTGCGCGAACTGCCCGCACGCGCAGACGTGCGGGTCGTGCTGCGAGCGGATCGCAGCGTGCGCCGGCTCGTGTGCGCCGGATGCGCTGACATCGCGCCTAAACGAACCGATTCGAAAACGACCGCCGCGCCGTAGGCCAGAACTTCGGTCACGCCCTGCGCAATCTCGTTCGCGTCGTGGCGCATGCCGCGGATCGCGTTTGCGCCAACCTGCGCCGCGTGCTGGATCATCGGAGCGAATGCGTCGCTGCGCGCACGCTCGCACAATTCCGCGAACAGGCTGATATCGCCGCCTGCAAGGGTTTGCGGCACTGCGCCGATATTGCCCATCACGCGGCCGGGTCGTCGTGTTACGCGATAACCGACGATTTCGTCCGAGGTGGTGACGAAATGCCTGTCGAATGCGTTCACCCGAGACTCCGGGTTCATGCGCCTTGCGCAGCACGTTGCATCACGCCGACGAACTGCTCGATATTGAGGGGCTTGGTCAGATAATAGTCCGCACCGGCGCGCAGCGACGCGTCGCGCGCATCGCCCGTCGACGTCGCGGACAAGGTCACGATGCGCCCGCGATAGCCGCGCGACCGAAGTTTGAACACCGCGGCATTGCCGGACAGGTTCGGCATTTCGACATCGATGAGCAGCACATCGGGTGCGTGCGCCATCGCCTGCTCGATCGCCGCCTGCGCGTTGTCGGCCACGTCGACGCGACAACCGAGATCGGTGAGCAGCGCTTCGAGCAGATGGGCAATGTCCGGATCGTCATCGACGACGAGCACACTCGTGTCCTGCATGCGCGGCGGTGCGCCGGCGCGCGCGCTGGTCGCGCTCGCATCCGCACGTGCAAGCGGCGGCAGCTCTACCTGGAAACGGCTGCCGCGTCCGGGCTCCGATTCGAGCAGGAGTTTTCCGTGCATCTGTTCGATCAGCCGGCGCACGATGCTCAGGCCGAGGCCGGCACCCTTGCGACCGGATTGGCCACCTTCATTGAACGGCTTGAACACGCGTTCGCGAAATTCCGACGAGATGCCGATGCCGCTGTCTTCGATATCGAGGCGCAGCACACCGTCGCGCCAGGTGATGTCGAAAGAGACGTAGCCTTGCGTGGTGTAGCGCACCGCATTCGACAGCAGATTGATCGCGACCTGACGCAGTCTTACTTCGTCGAACAGCGGCCGCGACGCATCGGCAACAATGAGGTTTCCGCGAAATTCGAGGCGTTTGTCCTCGGCCAGCGGGCGCACCATCGTCTCGATATCGAACAGCAACGCAGCGAGATCCACTTCGACCGGATTCAGCAGTGCAGCGCCGGATTCGCCGCGGCCGTATTCGAGCAGGTTCTCGGCGAGCGTGAACAGATAGGTCGCGTTGCGGCGGATCGCGTGCAGCGCTTGCGTCGAATGCTCGGTCTGATCGAACCAGCGTTCGATCAGATGCAGATAGCCGAAGATCGACGTCAATGGCGTGCGGAATTCATGGCTCAACGTCGCGATAAGGGCGTTCTTCAGCGCATTCGCTTCTTCCAGGCTCGCGCGCTGGCGCTCCAGCTCGCTGCGGATTTCCTTGAGGCGCCCGATCGCCTTCGACTTCTCGTGACCGGCCATTGCCGCTTCGTGACCGAGCTGCTGCTGCGCGCGCTGACGCGAGCGTTCGTCCTCGGCATCGAGCAGAAGCACGTGGAATCCGTCGCCTTCGACAATCAGGTGCACGTGTGCGCTGCGCCCATTGCCGAGTTCGACGAACGGAATGTCCTGGTTGTCGTCGAGCGGCAAGCCGATGAAGAGGTCTTCGATATCGCGCACGCTGCTCGCGGTCTCGGCGATGTCGATGCCGTAGAACGCCGCGTCGCCTTGCGCATCGCGCAGGTGCCAGCCGGCATCGAAGCTGAGCAGCAGCGGATGCGCGCGCTGCACCAGCACCGCATGCAGGTAGCTCTCGACCGCAGGCGGCAGCCTGGCTTCGCTGCTCACGTCGGCAGCCTCATCGCGATATCCGCAAAGGCGGCTTCGACACCATCACCGGACAATGCACTGGTCTCGAACACGGGCAGGCTGCGGCGCAATTCGGCCAGCGTCGTCGGCGCCACTTCCCAGCGTTCGACGAGATCGAGCTTGTTGACGATCAAAGCGACCACCGCATTCGGCAACAGGCTGCGCGACTGCATCAGCAGGTTCAACGCGGAACTCAGGCTCGCCTCACGCGTGCCGTCGGCGACGAGCAACAACGCAGATGCACCGCGCAGGTAATGCGCGCCGAGCGCATCGAGCGCGCTGCGCCCGGCGATGTCCCACACCACCAGCTTGAGCGGCTCGCGTCCTGGCAGCTCGACTTCCTTGCTGTCGACCTTGACCCCGATCGTGGTCAGGTATTTCGCCGAGAACGTGCTGCGCACGAAACGTGCGACGAGGCTGGTCTTGCCGACGCCGAAGTCTCCGAGCATGCACACCTTGCAGGCTTGCATGCTCATGGCTCACGCGCGCGGACGAGTGCGTGCACGGAAGCGCTTCGCATCGTCGATGCGTCGACGCTGCCGGATTCCGGAGCGCTCCCGATCTGCACGTCCACGATGCCGCGCGCGCTCAGCGCAAGCGCCAACCACTGCGCGCGTTGCGCCCGCACACGTGCGTTCGTCTCTGCGCTGCCACTGTCGTCGTTGTTTCCGACGGCAAAAAGTTCGAGTTCGACATTCGCCACGTTGGCCAGCGCGAGCGCTCGCTGCAGGTTCGCCGCAAGCGCGTCGACGACGGCCTCCGCCCCCGGCGCTAGTTGCGCATCCTGCACGAACGGTATCTGGCGGGCATTCGATTCAAGCAGCAGCCGATCGAGTTCCGCGCGCGCAACGACGGCGGGATCGACATCCGCCGACAGCGTCGAATCCACGCGCGTCACGCCAGCGATCCATCCGGCGCGTTCGCGCGCATGCGCGATCCATGCTTCGGGCGCGTTTCCAGCGAGCGCGAGTACGCCGCTTTTCACCGCGACGCGCACGCCATCAGGCGGAGCCAGCAGGCGCAGCGCACGCCGCTCGACAATGGCATCGCTGCTCGACAGGTAGCCGTTCAGATCGAGCGTCGGTTTAATCGAGCCGAGATCCGCCCCGGCGAGGATGCCCTCCAGCGGTTGTGCGTCGGGATCGAGCAGGCCCTGCACATCAAGCGAACGCCACGGCCTCGACGTGAGGCCGGTCAGCGCAAAACCGGGATGTGCAACCAATTGCGCATGCACCGCTTCGATGCGCGAATTCCAGCGGTAGCGACTGACGGCGAACCAGCCAAGTGCAAGCAGCGCCAGCGAAAGCACAAGCACGAGCGGCAATCGCGAGAACACTTTCGACGGAGGCTGTTCGCGGGCGGCGACTTCGCGCAGCAGCGACGCGGGTTCGAGCAGCGCGTGCCAGACCTCGGTGTTTGCAGGCGAACGCAGGTCGGCCTCCGGCGTGCCCGCAATGCGCGCGTGGATTTCCTCCAGCCGCTGTTCGAGCAACACGCGCAATTCGTTCGGCGGCACCCCGCGCATGAAGCAGGCGAGGTTCGCGCGAGGTCCCTCGATGACCCAGACGACGTGTTCGCCGACGCGCATCGATTCGAGCGTGTCGCTCGGTCCCTGCCCGACCGAATCGCCGACGAAATCGCCGAGCGCGGTCAACATGCCCGCAATCGCATCGGCATCGAGCGGCGGCAGTTCGGGCGCCGACTCGTGCTGCAGCACGATGCCCGACGCATGATCGATCAGGAACACATGATCGATCTGATACGTCAGCCGATGCTTGAGCACGATCTGCGCATACGGCACTCCGGCGCGCCAGGCTTCGATCCGCCATCCGATGCCGCGCGGGCTGAAGCTCGACTCGACCGCGCCATTGAGATCGGTAACGAGGTTGCGCAGCGCTTCGGCGATCGCCTTGCGAATCATCGGCCCGATGATCGGAAACAGGATATCGATGAGGTTTTGCCGGTTTTTTTGCACCGCAGCGCCGAGCGCTTGTGCGACAGGTTCGGCAAACGCCTGCGCCACGCGAGGATTCAGGCCTTCTCCGCGCAGCGCCTGAATTGCAGCCTCGGGCAGGCGCTGCGGCAGGTCGCGCTGGGAATGCTCGAGCGTCGCGATGCGCGCATGCGCCTCATCCAGTTCCCGGCGTTCGTCGCCGAACAGGAGTTCGCGCAAGCGGTCGAAGTCGGAAGGCGCGATGCCCGGATGTTCTCCCATGCGCGCGCCGCCCGCCGACGCGACGGGCTCGCCCGGCCTGTCACTCAACGGCGGATTGCCAGGCTCGGGCGAATTCACGTCGGCGTGCTCCGGGCTGCCTCCGCCTACTTCGGCATCGGCAAGTCGAAGTCACCCTTGAGCCGCAACGCGAACTCGGTCAGCAGGGCCGCGAGATCGTCGCGGCCGACCTTGTCTGCGCGCAGTTCGGCGCCGGTGCGCGACAGCGCGGACTCGGTGTCGCCGGCACGCGCGCTGGTCGTCGCGTGCAGGTCGGCGAGTGCATTGCGCAAGCGCTCGTCGCTTGCCGACAGCTCGTGCCCGAGCCCTTCGAGCGCCTTGTTGATTTCGCCACGCGCCGTGCGCGCCGCCTGCTGCAATCGCGATTCGAGATCGTCGACCGCGCTGTTGCGATCCTGCATTTCCTGGCGCACGAGCTTGTTGAGCTTTTCGAGCTGATCGTCGATGCGCTTGTCGATTTGCGCGAGGCGTTTTTCCTGCGTGTCGCGCAGGCGCGACAAGTCGGCTTCGAGGCGCTGGTTCAGCTCCTGGAAGCGGCGCTCGTAGTCGCGCATCTGGCCACCGAACAGGATGTCGCGGATCTGGTCGACATTGCGGTCGGCACCGCCGTCGGCCGCGGGCTTCTTCGGGTCTGCCATGGGCTTGCTCCTGGTCTTCTTGCGCAACGGCGCGGCACGGCGCTCGGTGTTCGGGGCGCGCTTGCGCGGGTCGGCCTTCTTATTGCGTGACACTGATTTCGCTGCGGTCGCCACTTGCGGTCCCCTGCTCAGAGCCTGGCCTGTCGGCGCGCGTCGGCTGATTCTTGCATCTTTCGCGCTGCCTGCACGCATGGCCGCGGCCGCAATCGAGCGGCGGCGCCTCTAAACCCGTTCCAGCCGGTAGCCATGCTGGTAGATCGCGGCCAGGCGCCAACCCTGTTCGCCATTGAGTTCGAGCTTCTTGCGCAGGCGGCTGACGTGCGTATCGACGGTGCGCGTCGATACCGCGGCGCTGAGGTTCCAGACGTTTTCGAGCAGCGCATCTCGACTGATGATGCGGCCGTGGCGGCGGAACAGGAAACTGGCCAGATCGAACTCGCGCTGGGTCAGCTCGATCTCGCGACCTTCGATGCTGACGCGCCGTCGCTGCGGATCGACCGAATACGGCGCCAGCTCGATCGTCTCGCCTGCATCGCTTTCGCTGCCGTGCCGGCGCAACAACGCCTGCACGCGCGCAAGCAGTTCGCGCCGCTTGGGCGGCTTGACCACGTAGTCGTCGGCGCCGCTGCTCAAGCCGCGCACGAGGTCATCCTCGGCATCGCGTGCGGTGAGGAAGATGACGGGCAGGCGATTGTTGGCCGATGCCCGGATCACCTCCAGGACCTCGATCCCGCTGGTATCCGGCAGCATCCAGTCGAGCAACAGCAGGTCGATCGCCTCCGAGCCTTGACGGCGCCGGTACTCGTTTGCGTTGCGGAACAGGCGCACCGTGTATCCGGCCTCGTCCAGCCATTGGCCAACCAGCGCTGCCATATCCGGGTCATCTTCCAGCAAACCGACAACCAGACCGGATTTGATCATGATGGCTCTAGCGTGGGGGCGAGGTATCCGGATACCGCGGTCGACCGCATTCAGTCGACGATGAAATTGATCCGCATATTGACGCGCCACTCGGTGATCTTGCCGTCGGCTTCGGTCGAAACCTTGATGTCGTTGACCCAGGCGCCCTTGATGTTCTTGACGGTCTGCGAAACCTTCTTGAGGCCGGACTGTACGGCGTCCTCGATACCTTTCGGGGACGAACTGCTGAGCTCGATGACCTTGGCGATCGACATGGCGGATGCTCCGTTGGGACTGCGCCGGCACTATAGATCAAATCGCAAAAACGGACACATGGCGGCCACCGCACACGCGCGCGATCGCGGCGCGGCCACATCGCCGATGGAGACGAAAAAGCGCTGCTCAGACGGATGCTGGCGGTGGATCGCTTTGCACGTCGTAGGGCAGATAACGCAACCAGATCAGGAACACGACCAGGGCATCGAGCACGATCAATGCCTGCCACAGATAGAGATGGAACCAGTCGAACCACATCCGGTTCCACTGGCCGAGGTAGAACAGACTGATGATGCGCACCAGATTGAGCACCTGGATTGCGACGAAACCGAGACCGATGCCGACCAGCTTGTGCTTCCACGGAGCGGGAAACGCGAGCATCGCCGAGACCAGGATGATCACCGCCTCGACGCCATTGCAGCCGCGCTCGATCGAGATCGCGAAGTTGCCGTTCGTGCTCTGCAGGATCTTGCCGTAGGCGATCGCATGCGGATCGAACGCACTGACGAGAAAAACGCAGACCTTCGCGATCGCCGCCGTGAACGGCAGGATCACGTACTGCTCCACCGGTTGCAGCAGCTCGGCGACGAACAGCACGGCGAGCAGGATCAGGAACAACGTCATGAAACGCAGCATGGGAACGGGAGACTGTCTGGGCTGAGGGCCGCGAGCGAATGCCCGCGAGTCGCTTCGCGCCGCTTGTGGCTGAATGGCCTGCCGAAGACGCGCGCTCATTCTCGCACAGGCGGCTTCGACGTCGACGGCGATTGATCGACGCCAGATCGTGGTGCTCGGCCCGCGGCCCGGCCTTTGCTAGCATCGCGCCATGAACCCTGCGCCCAACCTCTTCTTCATCGGCCCGATGGGCGCCGGCAAGACGACTGTCGGGCGCCAGATCGCCGACCTTTTCCGGATGCCGTTCTTTGACCTCGACCATGAAATCGAATCGCACACCGGCGCCAGCGTCAACTTGGTATTCGAACTCGAAGGCGAAGCCGGCTTCCGGCGGCGCGAAGCGACAATGCTGGCCGACCTCGCCGCACGCAGCGGGGTGGTCGTCGCCACGGGTGGCGGCGCCGTGCTCGATCCGGACAATCGGCGTTGCTTGCGCGAGCGCGGTTTCGTGATCTGGCTCGACGCTGCGATCGACGCGCAGCTCGCGCGACTCGCACGCGATCGCCAGCGCCCGCTGCTGCACGCACCGGACCGGCGCGCGCGACTCGAGCAACTGGCGCTCGATCGAAATCCGCTGTACGCGGAAATCGCCGACCTTCACATGCGCTCGTGCGGTGTCGGCAACAGCATGCACGTCGCCCACGACCTGCTTGATCTGCTTGAAGCGCGCTGGCAGCGCGGCAACGCGAACGTCGCCGCATGAGCACGATCACGGTTGACGTCGTACTCGGGAACCGCAGCTACCCGATCTGGATCGGTGCCGGTCTGCTCGAGGATGCCGAGCGCTGGCGCGCCGCGATCCACGGCCGTCATGTGCTCGTCGTCACCAACACGACGATTGCGCCGCTGTATCTCGAGCGCGTACGCGCCGGCCTGCACGGCTTCGCACACGCGAGCCTGGTGTTGCCCGATGGCGAAGCGCACAAGACGCTGGCGAACAGCGCTGCCGTGTTCGATGCGCTCGCCGCGCTCGGTGCCACGCGCAACGCGACGATAATCGCGCTTGGCGGTGGCGTAATCGGCGACCTCGCCGGCTTCGCCGCCGCCTGCTGGATGCGCGGCATCGATTTCGTGCAGATGCCGACGACGCTGTTGGCAATGGTCGACTCCTCGGTTGGCGGCAAGACCGGCGTGAATCTGCCCGTTGGCAAGAATCTCGTCGGCGCATTTCATCAGCCGCGCGCGGTCGTCGCCGACACCGGAACACTCGCGACGCTGCCCGATCGCGAATACCGATCCGGTCTCGCCGAGATCGTGAAATACGGCGCGATCGGCGACGTCGCGTTCTTCGAATGGATGCAACAAAACGCTGCCGCGCTGAACGCGCGCGACGGCGCGGCGCTCGTCCATGCGATCGCGACCAGTTGCCGGCAAAAAGCCGGCGTCGTTGCGCGCGACGAGCACGAACACGGCGAACGCGCGCTGCTCAACTTTGGCCACACGTTCGGACACGCGCTCGAAACCGCGAGCGGCTACGGCACCTTGTTGCACGGCGAAGCCGTTGCGATCGGCATGGTGCTCGCGGCGCAGCTCTCCGCGGATCTCGACCGCGCGCCACGCGCAGACGCTGAACGCCTCGCCCGCTTGCTCACGGCGCTCGGTTTGCCGGCGACCTTGCCGCACAGCGACCCGGCCCATCTGCTGGACCTCATGCGCCTGGACAAGAAAAATGTCGGCGACAGCCTGCGCCTGATTCTCTGGCGCGGCATCGGCGATGCCGAGATCGTCGCGGATGTGGATACCCGAGCGATCAGGGCAGTATTGGGCAAGTAGGCAATCGCGGCTCCTGGACGACTGCAAGACCGAGCCTCGCCTTCAACAGTGCAGCCGGGATTTCGTGCGGCATGGCGCGCGCCGATGAACGCCGGCACATGGATATGCAGCCCGGCCCTTGGAGGGCAGGATGGCGGGTGTCCGGTGGGAATGGTGTTGATACCGATCGCGATCAAACGAGCGCTGCCGTTTCCTTCCAGCACAGCATGCCCCTCGGGCCTGTGCGCCTGGCGCACGCGCGAAAACGACATCGGCCGAGTCCTGGAAGCGCTGTTCGCCGCACGACGCACCCTCGACACTCACCAAGCCTCGACACTGACGAAGCATGTGCGCACAGGTCCGCTCGCAAAAGGAACCTTTGGCGTCCGATCGCCCTCAGACTTTCGGCACAAGGCTCCAGCCGTGCGAACGCGTACGCTTGGGGCATGCATGCAGCGACGCTGTGTCGATCGATGCTGTTTCCCACTCACAGGCCTCAACAAGGACCCCCATGAACTTCAGGAAAATCGGCCTCGCACTCGCGTTGGGACTCAGTCTTGCCGGCCCGGTATCGGCTGCGAACCTCTACGAGAATTTCGATCGCGTGCTGCCCGCGGACTTTCGCGCCATGCTGCTCAAGGCGAAGCACGCCTACGAAACCAAGCGTTACGACGAAGCCTTCACTACGTTCCAGCGCACGGCTTGCGGCGGCGACAAGGAGAGCCAATCGGCACTCGGTCGCATGTATTTGCTGGGTCAGGGAGTGGCACGCGATGACCTGACCGGTTACGCGTGGCTCAAGGTCGCAGCCGAAGTGCGCATGCGCGGCTACCAGGTGATCGTCGACAAGATGGACAAGGCGATGACGCCGGAGCAGAAGCGCCTCGCCGATGCGGAAGCGGCAAAGCTCATCGAGAATTACAGTCTTCGCGCGACCAGGATGAGCTGCAACCTGACCGCTTCGCAAGGCGGCCACATCATGGACGGCGTCACGTGCGCGCCGCAGGAAGATGGTCCGAATCTGTTGCTGAAGCGCTGCGTCGACGCATTGCCGTCGGTAGGACATTGACGACTGCCGCGCGGTTTGTGCGCTTTCATCCCGATCCTCTCCCGTTGAGGAAGAGGACCGGATGAAAGGAAGTCAGCTATCCTGATACACGCTCAGCCGAAAATCTGCTCCTGCGTTTTCGCCCCCAGGGACGTGGGAAACGCCAGCGGACCGGCATTCGCGCCATCCCTGGCGCTCAGCCGGAAAATTGCTCCTGCAATTCCGGCATTCGCGCCATCCCTGGCGCTCAGAACTTGTGTGCTAGGCGGACGAACCAGGCGGCGCCGTTGAGCCCGAACTGGACCGCTTCGTAGCGGAATCCGTTGTCGGTTTCGTTCGCATCCTGGCCGGTGGGGAACTTGTCGAGGATGTTCTGGCCGCCGACGGTCAGCTTGGTGTCTTCGCTGAAGCTGTAGGTCACGCTGACATCGGCTGAGGTCGCGCTGCCGTAGTGCTGGTTCGGCACCGGCGGACCGGAGAACGTACCGAGCGTCATCGGGCCGAAGTAGATGATCTTCAGATCCGCATCCCAGCTGCCGACCGTGTAGTCGAAGCCGAGCGTCGCCTTCGAGCGCGGCGCGCCGTCCTCGATGAACAGGCGGTCGCGTTCGCCGAGCAGCGAATCCTCGCGACCGATCAACGACGCCGGCGTGTGCACTTTCTCCACCTTCGTGGTGCCGCGGTTGAACGCGAGGAAGGTCTGCAGGCGGCCGCTGCCCAGATCCATGCCATGGCTGACCGTGAGGTCGATACCTTGCGTGCGCGTGTCGACCGAGTTCACGAAGAACTGCGCCTCGCCAACATTGAGCGCCTGCAGGATTGCGCCGATATCCGGATCGTCGCTCTCGAAGCGGCCGCTGAGCACGATGCGGTCGTCGATGTTGATGCGGTACGCATCCAGCGTCACCGAAGTGTCTTCGAACGGCTTCCAGGTGAAACCGAGCGTCGCGCTCTTCGATTTCTCTTCCTTCAGATCCGGAATGCCGGCAGCGCGCGCGAGCGCACCACCGTTCGGCGCGAGCACGACATCGACGGGCACGCCGCTGACGAAATCGGTGAAGGTCGAGGAGAAGTAGCGCTGCTGCAAGGACGGCGCACGGAAGCCGCTGCTGACTGAGCCGCGCAACAGGAACTGGTCGGTGACGCGGAACGCCCCGGCGAGCTTGCCGATCGCGGTCGAACCGAAGTCGCTGTAGTGCTCGAAGCGCACGGCCTGATCGGTCATGAAACGATCGGTCCAGTTGGTCTCGACATCCACATAGCCGGCCCAGCTGCTGCGGCTCTTGTCGGTTGCGTCGCCGGGCTGGAAACCCGGAAAGCCCTGGCTGCCCGCGTTGCCGCCGTCGGGACCGTCGACGTCGTTGTAGGAGCCGGGTTCGCCCGCGAAGATCTGGTAGTTCTCGTGACGGAACTCACTGCCGAACGCGACGTTGACGCCGTGCAGCCAGTTGTCGAAGAAGCGCGAGAAGTCGAGATTCGTCGTCGCCTGCGTGAACGAGAAACCGCCCGCGTTGAATTCGCTCGGGCTGATGCCGGTGCCGCCGCTGGTCAGATCGAGGTTGGCGATCGACGCATTGAGCGTGTGCCGGATCGTGTCGATCAGCTTGTTGTAGCCGAGCGTCTGCGACGCGTCGACGCGCCAGCCATCCCACGTCCACCACACGCCGGCGGTGCCATGGCGATCCTGCACGTAGGGATCGATGAACGGCACGAAGCCGTCCGGATACATCGCCGCCGAGTTGCGCGACGGAATATCGTCCGAGCCGATGCCGCCGCGACCGAACGCGGCCGACGATGCATCGCGGTTCTGGATGCCGCCGTCGAAATAGAAATGCGCGCCGTCGCCGAACGGCAGATCGCCGTTGAGATAGAACGTGCCGTTCTTGACCGCTGTATCGCCGATCGTGCGCGGATCGCCCGGATCGGAGCGATCGGAACGCCCGCGGTCGAGATACTCGCCGGTCAGCGCGATGACGCCGTCGTTGCCGGCGGCAAAACCGCA
>JBDSBK010000082.1:0-12139 GCA_039921645.1 Dokdonella sp. | reverse complement strand
AATCAGCGAGGACGACGAGCGCCGCGCCGAGGACGACATCCAGAAGTACACCGACAAGTTCGTCAAGGACATCGACGGCGTCGTGAAGACGAAGGAAGACGAATTGATGTCGATGTAGTCGAAGCCGGCGTCAGCCGGTGGAGGCGGAGGCAAGGATGCCGACCGCAGGAGAGTCCAGGGACGGAACCTTGCGCGGAACTGAAGAAAAAACCGTCCACGCGGCAGCAAGCGTTGCGGCTGAAGCCGCTCCCACGGCGCTCTTGCGTCGCTACTACGATCGAGATTGATGGATTCCGACTCGCCAGCCCGCATCCCGCGTCACATCGCGATCGTCATGGACGGCAACGGCCGCTGGGCCGAGCGTCGCCATCGGCCGCGCGTGTTCGGGCATCGTGAAGGCCAGAAGGCCGTGCGCGCCACGGTCGAGTTCTGCCGCCGTCGCGGTGTCGAGGCCCTGACCCTGTTCGCGTTCTCCAGCGAAAACTGGAAACGACCCGACGAGGAAGTCGGTGCGCTGATGCAGCTGTTCCTGAAGGCGATTGATCGCGAGGTCGACGAATTGCACGCGAATGGCGTGCGCATCGAATTTGTCGGCGATCTGACCGCATTCTCGACCGAACTTGCGATGCGCATGCGCGCGGCGATGTTGCGCACGAACGGCAATACCGCGTTGCGGATGAACGTGGCGGTGAACTACGGTGGTCGCTGGGACATCGCGCAGGCCGCTCGCACAATGGCGCAGGCAGCCGTGCGCGGCGAGCTCGATGCCGATGCGATCGACGAGACGACATTTGCACGTCACGCCTGCCTTGGCGATCAGCCGCCCGTCGACTTGTTCATACGCACCGGCGGCGAAACGCGCATCAGCAATTTTCTGCTCTGGCAGATCGCCTACGCCGAACTCTATTTCACCGACGCGCTCTGGCCGGATGTCGATGCCACGGCGCTGGATGCCGCACTCGCCGACTACGCTCGCCGCGAGCGGCGTTACGGCCTCACTTCCGCGCAAGCGCGCGCTGCAGGCTGACGCGCGCATGCTCAGACAACGCATCCTGACCGCCCTGGTACTGACGCCGATCGCGGTCGCCATCGTGCTGTTCCTGCCTACCGCGATCGTCGCCTTCATCATCGGCGCGTTGTGCCTGCTCGCGATGTGGGAATGGACTCGCCTGGCCGGTATCACGTCGCCGGCGCTGCAAGGCGGCATCGTTGTCGCCAGCGCGCTCGGACTCGGCTTGTTGTGGACCGTACGCGATCAGCCGGTCGCGTGGTACGTGATCGGTGCCGGTCTTGCGTGGTGGCTGCTTGCACTGCTGTGGATGCGCCACTTTTCGTATGCCGCAGCGCCGACCCGCGAAAACGCGACGCTCAAGCTCGTCGCAGGCCAGTTCGCCGTGCTGCCGGCCTGGCTGGCATTGATGAAGATTCACGGCGGCGCCGAACACGGCCATGCCTGGGCTTTGTTCGCGCTGATCCTGATCTGGGCTGCCGACACGGCGGCCTACTTTGCCGGCAAACGTTTCGGCACGACCAAACTCGCGCCGCAGATCAGTCCCAACAAGACAACAGCCGGCGTCTGGGGCGCCCTGGTCGGCGCGGGCTGTGTCGCAGTGATTGGCGGCTTGCTGTTCGGCTTGTCGGGTGGCGCATTGATTGCGCTCGCTGCGCTCGCCTTGCTGACGGTACTCGCGTCGATCCTCGGCGACCTGGTGGAAAGCCTGCTCAAGCGCCAAGCCAACGTGAAGGACTCCGGCACGCTGTTTCCGGGCCATGGCGGCCTGCTCGATCGCTTCGACAGCCTGCTCGCGGCGATGCCGGTCTTTGCCGCGGGCAAGGTGCTGCTCGACCTCGCCTTCTCCCCATGAAGCGAATTGCGGTGCTGGGCGCGACCGGCTCGATCGGCGCGAGCACCCTCGATGTCGTCGCCCGCCATCCGGATCGTTTCCAGATCACCGCGCTTGCCGCGCATCGCAGCGTCGACGCCCTGGTGCAGCTGTGCGAGCGTTTCCGACCTCAACTAGCCGTGATTGCCGATCCCGCGTGCGAAGCCGCCCTGCGGGCACAGCTCGCTGCCGCCGGCGTCGGCTGCCGCGTTGCGGCCGGACCCGCGGCGCTGATCGAAGCCGCTTCGGACACGCATTGCGACACCGTCGTTGCCGCGATCGTCGGCGCCGCCGGCCTCGAATCGACGCTGGCCGCGGCGCGCGCGGGCAAGCGGCTGCTGCTCGCGAACAAGGAAGCGATCGTGATGGCCGGCCCGCTTCTCAGCGCCGCGCTGCGCGAAGGCGGCGGCGAGCTCCTGCCGCTCGATTCCGAACACAATGCCGTGTTCCAGTGCCTGCCGCGCGAACATGCGAACCTGGCTGCCATCGGCGTGCGGCGTATCGTGCTGACCGCGTCGGGCGGCCCGTTCCGCGGCATGCAAGCCGCCGACCTCGCCGATGTCACGCCGGACCGCGCCTGCGCGCATCCGAACTGGCGCATGGGCCGCAAGATCTCGGTCGACTCGGCCACCCTGATGACCAAGGGTCTCGAGGTCATCGAGGCACACTATCTGTTCGATGCGCCGGCGGATTGCATCGACGTCGTCGTGCACCCGCAAAGCATCGTGCATTCGCTGGTCGAGTACGTCGACGGCTCGGTGCTGGCTCAGCTCGGCAATCCGGACATGCGCACCGCCATTGCCTATGCACTGGCGTGGCCGGACCGCGTCGATGCCGGCGTGTCGGCGCTGGATCTGCTCAAGGTAGCCCGGCTTGATTTCGAGGCACCGGACCTGGCGACGTTCCGCTGCCTCGATCTCGCCTATCGCGCGCTGGCGGCCGGCGGCAATGCAACGACGGTGCTGAATGCGGCCAACGAGGAAGCCGTCGCCGCGTTCCTCGCCGGGCGCCTGCCCTTCCTCGCGATTGCCGCTACCATCGAACGCTGCCTGGCCGATGCCGATGCGACGCCGGCCACACATCTGGCGGCCGTGCTTGACGCCGATTTAACTGCGCGTCGGCAGGCCCAACGTATCATCGCGACCTTATCCGGCTGAGTGCCCTGCCCGTCCCATGAGCGAATTTTTTGGATCCGTATGGTGGCTGATCGTCACCTTGGGCCTACTCATCACGTTCCACGAGTACGGCCATTTCGTCGTCGCTCGACGCTGCGGCGTCAAGGTGATCAAGTTCTCGATTGGCTTCGGGCCAGCACTGTGGTCCCGTTTCGACCGCCACGGCACCCAGTTCGTGATTGCCGCGATTCCCCTCGGCGGCTACGTGAAGATGCTCGATGAGCGCGAAATCGACGGCGTGGTCGGCCCGGAAGCGCTGAAAGGCGCCTTCAACCGCAAGCCGGTCGGCCAGCGCATGGCGGTCACCGCCGCCGGCCCGGTATTCAACTTGATCTTCACCCTCGCCGCTTTCTGGCTCATGTTCGTGATCGGCAAGCCGGACTATCTGCCGGTCGTCGGGCACGTCGACCACATCGCCGCGACGGCCGGCTTCCAGAACGGCGATCACATCGACACGATTGCCGGCCAACCGATCGCAACGTGGACCGATGCCAGTCTCGCGCTGATGCAGGCGAGCATGGACCGTCGCGACCTCGAGGTCGTCGTCATCGACGCAGGCGGCGCGCACCGCACGCGAACGCTGCCGCTTTCCAAGCTGGCCAGCGACCTCGATGAGGAAGCCGTCTATCGCGAAATCGGGCTGGCCCCACGCCAGTGGGCCATACCACCGGTCATCGGCGCGGTCACCGCCGACAGCGGCGCGGAGCGCGCTGGCATCAAGCCGGGCGACCGCATCCTCGCGATCGACGGCGAGAAAATCACCGACTGGCACGACGTACCCGACGCGATTCAGAAAAAAGCGTCCGCCGACAAACCACTGCTGCTCGACATCGAGCGCGCCGGGCAGACCCTTTCGATTTCCGCCACCCCCAAACGCAACGCGCCCGATGCGACGGCGCGTGCGGGCAAGCCAGCCGCGCAAACCTGGGTCCTCGGCATCGGCGTGAAGCCGGTCGAGCCCGACTACGACGCCACGCTGCGTTATGGTCCGCTCGCGGCCATCCAGAAGTCGTTTGTCGAAACCTGGCAGCAGACGCGCACGACGCTCGGCATGCTCGGCAAGATGGTCTCCGGCCAGGCATCGTTGAAGAACCTCTCGGGTGTGATCACGATCGCCCAGGTGGCCAATACGTCGGCCCACCTCGGAATCGCCTGGTTCTTGAATTTCCTCGCAATTATTTCGCTCAGCCTCGCTATCCTGAACCTCCTGCCGATCCCGATCTTGGACGGCGGCCACCTGCTGTATTACCTTATCGAGATAATAAAGGGCAGTCCGGTCAGTGAACGCGTGCAGATTGCCGGTCAATATGTCGGTCTGAGCCTGCTGATGGCCTTGATGGGCCTGGCGTTCTACAACGATATCCTGCGGATCGCTTCCTGATCCGACGGTTTGCCCCATAACGAAACAGGCCGCGGCAATGCCCGTCGCGAGCCCAACGATGCCTGACGGAAATAGACGATGAAGCGTATAGCTGCCCTGTTCCTGCTTGCCTTTTTTGCCGCACAGAACGCCTCGGCATTCGATACCTTCACGATCTCCGACATCCGCGTCGAAGGTCTGTCGCGCATCGCGCCCGGCACCGTGTTCACGTATTTGCCGGTCGAGAAAGGCGATTCCCTGACCGCCGATCGTGCGGACCAGGCAATCCGCGCGCTGTACAAGACCGGCTTCTTCAACGACGTCCAGCTCGGCCGCCAGGGCGACATCCTCGTCGTCACGGTGAAAGAGCGCCCGCAGATCACCAAGATCGCGATTCGCGGCAACAAGGACCTCAAGGAAGAAGATCTGCTCAAGGGCCTCAAGGGCATCGGTCTGGCCGAGGGCGAAGCGTTCGACGAGCTCAAGCTCAACGAAGTACAAGGCGAACTGATCCGCCAGTACTACAACCGCGGCAAGTACAACGTGTCGGTGAAGACCTCCAGGGTCAACCTCGATCGCAACCGCGTCGAAGTCGCGATCAATATCGCCGAGGGCAAGGCGGCAAAGATCAAGCACCTCAACGTGGTCGGCAACAGCGTCTACTCCGACAAGCAGATCAGCACCGATTTCGAATCGAACACGTCGAACTGGACGTCCTGGTATTCCAAGGACGACCAGTATTCACGCGAAAAGCTTTCCGGCGATCTGGAGAAACTGCAGTCGTACTACATGGATCGTGGTTATGCCGACTTCGCCGTCGACTCGACCCAGGTCGGCATCAGCCCCGACAAGCGCAAGATGTACATCACCGCCAACATCAAGGAAGGCGAGGTCTACAAGGTCAACGACGTCAAGCTGACCGGTTCCCTGATCCTCAAGGAAGAAGACCTGCACAAGCTGATACAGCTCAACCCCGGCGACGTGTTTTCGCGCAAGAAGGTCGAGCAGTCGGTCGATGCGATCACGTCGGCGCTGTCCAACATCGGCTATGCGTTTGCCGAGGTGCAGCCGATCCCCGCGATCGACAAGGACAAGCGCGAGGTCGGCCTCAATTTCTTCATCAATCCGGGCAAGCGCGTCTACGTACGCCAGGTCATCTTCAAGGGCAACCTGCATACCGAGGACGAAGTCGTCCGGCGCGAGATGCGGCAGCTCGAGGGCGCCTGGTATTCGCAGGCCGCGATCGATCGCTCGAAGATCCGCCTGCAACGATTGGGCTTCTTCAAGACCGTCAACATCGACACTCCCAAGGTGCCTGGCACCGATGACCAGGTCGACCTGACGATTGCACTCGAGGAGCAGAACTCGGGCCAGTTCCAGTTCGGCCTCGGCTACTCGCAGGTGCAGGGCATCATCGCCAGCATCAGCGTCACCCAGAACAACTTCTTCGGCACCGGCGACCGCGTGTCGATCACGGCGCAGCAGAGCTCCGCGATCAAGCGCTACCAGCTCTCCTATTACGAGCCGTACCTCACCGACGACGGCATTGGCATCGGCTACGACATCCAGCACACGGAACTGGACTCGAGCGAACAGAACATCGCCAGCTACCTGACCAACACCGATGCGTTCGACATCTACATGGGCCTTCCGATTGGCGAATCGGATTCCGTCAACGTGCAGATGGGCGTCAGCAAGACCGGCATCTCGACGGTTCCGGGGCTGACGCCGGACCGCATTGTCGACTACATCGACAACCTCGGTCACCACACGTTCCATTCGTGGAACATGCAGGTGTCGTGGTCGCACGACACGCGCAACCGCTACTGGAACCCGACCCGCGGTTCGCAGCAGACGGTTTCGCTCGACGTCACCCTGCCCGGATCGACGGTCGAGTACTACAAGCTCAACTACCGCTTCGGTCAGTATCTGCGCCTCACCGACTCGCTGACGTTCTACGGACACTTCAACCTGGGTTACGGCGACACCTACAACGATCCGAAGAGCGTGCTCTCGACGACGCATCCGCATTACCTGTCGGATATCGGAGGCCTGCCGTTCTTCGAGAATTTCTATGCGGGTGGCGTGACCGACGTGCGCGGTTTCCGCGACAACACGCTGGGTCCTTACGACGTGCTCAATCCATTGACCTGTCCACCGAGCTCGAAGGATTGCCGCCTGCCGATCGGTGGCTCGTTCAAGACCACCGCCTCGGCTGAAATCATCGTGCCGACGCCGTTCGTGAAGGAAAACAACGACAGCACCCGCGTGTCGCTGTTCCTCGATGTCGGCAACGTGTTCCGCAACAAGCTGTGCGACAGCACGGTCACCAACTGCCGCCAATTCAATACGTGGAGCCTCGACCAGTTGCGCGCATCGACGGGCATATCGTTCACGTGGCGTGCGCCGGTCGGCCCGATCGTGATCAATCTGGCCAGGCCGCTGCGCAAGAAGGAAGGCGACGATACGGAAGTGATCCAGTTCACCTTCGGCAACACGTTCTGAAGCAACGCGGATAGGGAGATCGCGAATAGCGTCGTGGGCAGCGAGGAGACGCCGGGTGACGCAGCATGCACGACCACGAAACCTGATCCACGCACTGCTGCTGTCGGCGCTGGCACTGGCGAGTTTCGCTGCAGCGCAGACACCTTCGCCGACGCGGATCGGGTACGTGGACATGAAACGCCTGCTCGACAATGCGCCACAGGTGGTCGCGGGACGGCAGAAACTCGAACGCGAGTTCGCCGCACGCGACGCAGCGCTCAAGGCCGACGAGAAACGTGCCGGCGATCTGCGCTCACGTCAGGCAGGCAATGGCACTGCGGCAGCCCCGGTCGACGCCGCCCTGCAACGCGAGATCGATGCGCTCGATCGTTCGATCAAGCGCAACCGCGACGCGCTGCGCGCCGACCTCAAGACGCGCAGCGATCAGGAGCTCGACCGTAGCTGGCGCGAAATCAACGATGCCGTGGTCGAGTTCGCGCGCGAGCAGGGTTTCGACCTGATCGTCCCCAGCCCGGTCGTCTATGCAAGCCCGAAAGTCGATGTGACCGAACAGATCCTCGAGCGCCTGCGGCGCCGTCCCGCGAAGAGCGTCACCCCGTGAGCACGCTCGCCTATACCCTTGCTGATATCGCTGCACGCTTCGCGCTCCAGGTGCGCGGCGATGCGAGCGTGAGCGTTCACGGCGTGGCTACCCTGGCCGATGCGGGACCAGGACAGATCGGCTTTCTTGCAAACCCGCGTTACCGCTCCCAGCTTGCCGATACCCGCGCCAGCGCGGTCGTGTTGCGCGCGGAAGATGCCGAAGCCCATGCGGGTGCGTTTCTCATCGCGTCCGACCCTTACGTCGCCTTCGCACGCATCGCGACGCTGTTCGAACGCCAGCCCGCCTCCGCGCCCGGCGTGCATGCGAGTGCGATCGTCTCGCCCACGGCGCGAATCGCCGCGAGCGCGAGCATCGGCCCGCTGTGCGTCATCGAGGACGGCGCCAGCATCGGTGACGGCGCGATCCTCGGTCCGCAGTGCGTGGTCGGACGCGATTGCAGCGTCGGCGCGCAGTCGCGCCTGGTCGCGCGCGTGACCCTGGTGCAGGACGTGCACCTCGGCCAACGCGTGCTGATTCATCCCGGCGCGGTGCTCGGCGCCGACGGCTTCGGGCTTGCTTTCGAACGCAACGCCCCCGATCACGGCCGCTGGATCAAGGTGCCGCAACTGGGCGGCGTACGCGTCGGCGACGATTGCGAAATCGGCGCGAACACGACGATCGACCGCGGCGCGCTTGGCGATACCGTGCTGGAAGAAGATGTGCGTCTGGACAACCAGATCCAGATCGCCCACAACGTGACCATCGGCGCGCACTCGGCGATGGCCGGCTGTGCCGCGGTCGCCGGCAGCACCACGATCGGGCGCTACTGCCTGATCGGTGGCGGCGCTGGCATACTGGGTCATTTGAGCATCGCCGATCGCGTCACCGTGCATGCCATGAGTCTGGTCACGCATTCGATTCGCGAGGCCGGCGAATACACCTCGGGCACGCCGATCCAGCCCAATCGGCAATGGCGACGCAACGCTGCCCGTTACAAGCATCTGGACGAGATCGCGCGCCGCGTCGATGCGATCGAAAAGGAAACCAAATCATGACCGAACCCGCCCCGTCCATGCAGCTGCCGATCGGCGTCGAACAGATTGCGGCGCTGTTGCCGCATCGCTACCCGTTCCTGCTGCTCGATCGCGTCACCGCGCTCGAAAAGGGCAAGCAAATCACTGCCCTCAAGAACGTGACGGTCAACGAGCCGTTCTTCCAGGGTCACTTCCCGGGCCATCCGGTCATGCCCGGCGTGCTCATCGTCGAGGCAATGGCGCAAGCGGCCGGCGTCCTGGTCAAGCTGTCGGAACGCGACGACTTGGCGAAGATCAAGGTGTTCTATCTGGTCAAGGTCGACAAGGCGCGCTTCAACCGCATCGTCGTGCCGGGCGACCAGTTGCGCCTGGAAGTGGTGCACAAGCGCGCGATGCGCAACATGAGCCTGTTCTGGGCCCAGGCGTTCGTCGACGACAAAGTCGCCGCCGAGGCCGAAATCCTCTGCGCCGGAGTCGCCAGCTGATGATCCACGCCACCGCGCTGGTCGATCCGTCCGTGAAGCTCGGTACCGATGTCAGCATCGGTGCTTACAGCATCGTCGGCGCCGGCGTCGAGATCGGCGATCGCACCTGGATCGGCCCGCATGTCGTCATCGAAGGCACCACGCGCATCGGCTGCGACAACCGCATTTTCCAGTTCGCTTCGATCGGCGCCGAACCGCAGGACAAGAAATTCCACGGCGAACGCAGCGAGCTGGTGATCGGCGATCGCAACGTGATCCGCGAATTCACCACGTTCAATCGCGGCACCGACGACGGTGGCGGCGCCACGCGCATCGGCGACGACAACTGGATCATGGCCTACGTGCACATCGCGCACGATTGCCGGGTCGGCAATCAGGTCGTGTTCGCAAACAACGCAACACTGGCAGGCCATGTCGAGGTCGGCGATTTCGTGATACTCGGCGGCTTCACCGGCATCCATCAGTTCTGCAAGATCGGCGCGCACGCGTTTGCCGGCATGGGCAGTCTGATCAATGCCGACGTGCCGCCGTTCGTGATCGTCGCCGGCAACTACGCCAAGCCGCGCGGCATCAACAGCGAAGGTCTCAAGCGACGCGGCTTCGATGCCACACGCATCGCCGCGATCAAGCGCGCATACCGCACCGTCTACGTCGCCGGCACGCCGCTGGCCGAGGCACGCGGCAAGCTCGCCGAACAAGCACAGGACAGCACCGACGTCGCCGATTTGCTTGCCTTCATCAAACGCAGCGAACGCTCGCTGGTGCGGTGAAGAGACGGGAATCGGGAATCGGGAATCGGGAATCGGGAATCGGGGAAAGCTTTGATCCTTCGTTATTTCCGCGCAAGCGGAAATCCATTGATTGCCGACAACTGATCGAAGGCCGAGATCAGATACTGCCATCTCAAACGCATGCCTTTTCCAATTCCCGATTCCCGACTCCCGATTCCCGGCGCGAAGCGCTTCGTGCTCGTCGCCGGCGAAGCCTCGGGCGATCTGCTCGGAGCCGGCCTGATCGACGAACTGCGCACGCGCTTTCCGCAAGCGCGATTCGCCGGCATCGGTGGCCCGCGCATGATAGAAGCCGGTCTCGACGCCTGGCATCCCGCCGAGAAGCTCAGCGTGATGGGACTGGTCGAAGTGTTGCGACATCTGCCGCAACTGCTCGCGATCCGGCGCGATGTCGTCCGCCGTGCGCTCGCGTGCCGGCCGGACGCGTTCGTCGGCATTGACGCACCCGATTTCAACCTCGGTCTCGAACGCAAGCTCAAGCGCTCCGGTCTCAAGACCGTGCATTACGTGAGTCCATCGGTGTGGGCGTGGCGCGAAAAGCGCGCTGCGAAGATCGGGCGCAGCGCGGATCGCGTCCTGTGCCTGTTTCCGATGGAACCTCCGATCTACGCGCGCTACGGCATCGACGCGCGCTTCGTCGGACACCCGCTGGCCGATGCGTTTGCGCTCGAACCCGATCGCGCCGCAGCGCGTGCGGCACTCGGTTTGCCTGCGGATGCCCCGGTGCTCGCGCTTCTGCCGGGCAGCCGCCTTGGCGAGATCGCGCGCCTCGGCGTGGATTTTCTCGGCGCCGCGCGCCTGCTGCGCGCCCAGATCCCCGACTTGCGCGTGATTGCGCCGATGGCGAATGCGGCCTGTCGTGCGGCGTTCGAGGCCCTGCGCGTCGATTCGGATGCCGTGCAAGTCATCGACGGAAACGCGCACGCCGCGATGATCGCCGCCGATGCGGTCCTGCTCGCATCCGGCACCGCGGCGCTCGAAGCGATGCTGGCGAAGCGGCCGATGGTCGTCGCCTACCGTGTCGCGCCGATGACGTATCGCATCGTCAAGGGCCTCGGCCTGCTCAAGGTCGAACGTTACGCCTTGCCGAACGTGCTCGCCGGACGCGATCTGGTGCCGGAAATCATGCAGGACGCGTGCACGCCCGACTCGCTCTCAACGGCACTGTTGCCGACACTGCAAACACGCACGATGGACCCGGCTCTGCTCACCGAATACAGGCGCCTGCATCTCGAACTTCGACGCGGCGCGAATGGCAGTGCGGCCGACGCCATTGCCGACCTGATCGGAAACCCGTCGACACCGCCTTGAACGCGCTGCATTGCGCATTGACGCCCGCCACGCACATGCGCACGATGCGGCCCATGACGACTGCCGCATGAAAACCCTGCTCACGTTTCTTCGCTGCCACACCGGCTTCCTGCGCGCCTTCGCGTTCATCGCGTTTCTCGCCCTGCTGGCGTTCGGGCCACTGACCGAACACACGCTGGACGAGAAGATCTTCGCCGCCACCCTGGTGCTGATTGCGCTCGTGATGATCCTCTTCGCGAGTGCGCGCATCGCCTTTTCGCTTTTGCTGATCAGTCTCTTTTTTGGCGCGATCGAACTGGCCGGCGTGCTCAAGTTCCTGTTCCTGCAAACGCCCCTGCTTGCACCGGACCTCGAGTATTTCGTCAACCGCGGCACCATCGAAGTCATCTCGCACTACCCGTTGCTGCTCGGTGTCAGCATTGCTGCACTGATTCTGATTCCCCTGCTCCTGCTCCTGTCCTTTCTGGGCGAACGTGCCGGTCTACTGACTGCTCAGCCGCACGCGCTTCGATTCAGCGCACGCGTGCTTGGCACAATTGCCGCGGCGTGCCTGCTCGCCGTCTGCATCAATCCGGAAGGGCCGTTCAATGCGACCTTCAACAAGCCGATGTGGATCACGATCAACGACAAGAGCTTCATCACCGACTTCTTCACGTCCTTCAACGACACCGTCATCACGGATCCGGTGAGTCCGTCCGACGTCGATCGCAGCATCGTCTGGAAACTCAATCGCTCGCTGCAGGCGCCACCGACGCGACCCGACGTGGTCGTCGTCCTCGAAGAGAGCACCTTCGATCCGCGCATCCTCAAAGTCTGCACATTGGCGCTGTGCAGGCGGCCCATGTTCGACGCGGACAAGACGACGCGCGCGCGCGGTCTGCTGAGCGTGCACACCTTCGGCGGGGGTACCTGGACCAGCGAATTTTCACTGCTGACCGGCCTCGCCCACACGCTGTTCGGCAATGCCGGTCTGTACGCGCCGTACAATCTCGCGCCGCGCGTGGCATTCACG
>JBDSBK010000081.1:0-4078 GCA_039921645.1 Dokdonella sp. | reverse complement strand
ATCCACGGCCGCCTGTTGACGGCGTGGTCGGTTGCCGGCGTGCTGGGTCCGGTGCTGATCAACTACTTCCGCGACAGCCAGCTTGCCGCCGGTGTCGCGCGCAGCGCGGTGTACGACAAGACGATGTACGTACTGGTGGGATTGCTCGTGGTGGGCTTCATCGCGAACCTGCTGGTGCGGCCGGTCGCGCAGCGGTTCTTCATGACCGATGCCGAGCTCGCGGACGAGCGTCGTCGCGCGCACGACATCGCGGCTGCAAATGCCGTGCGCGCCGATGCGCCGGTTCAAGGCGTGACCGCGGTCGGCGACGCGGGAACGCAAGGCATGGTTTACCTGGCCTGGATCGGCGTCGGCATTCCGATTCTGTGGGGCGTGTGGATCACGTTGCAGAAAGTGCTCGTCTTGTTCCATTGAGCGCAGGATGCGACAGTCGACGCAGTTGAACGTTGGCACTACCGATGACCGGCAAGCGGCAACCCTTGAATCCCCCGCGGCGACGCGACGAGCCGCGTCCGGGCGCACAGCTTGCACCGGCTGCACTCGCCGCTGTCGAGCAGGCGCTCGTTGCGCATCGCGACAAGCCCGGCGCGTTGCTGCCGATCCTGCATGGCGTGCAGGATGCACTCGGCTTCATCCCGCCGGACGCTCTGCCGTTGATCGCCCACGCGCTCAATCTCACGCGAGCCGAGGTGCACGGCGTGGTGACCTTCTATCACTACTTTCGCGATACACCGCCCGGCCGGCACCTCGTGCAGATCTGCCGCGCCGAGGCATGCCAGGCGCTCGGCGCGCGCGCACTCGAAGCGCATGCGAAGCGGGTGCTCGGCATCGGCTTCCATGAAACGACGGCCGACGGTGCAATCACGCTGGAGCCCGTGTATTGCCTGGGCAATTGCGGCTGCGGTCCTTCGGTGCTCATCGATACCGACGATCTGCATGCGCGGGTAACGCCGGAAAAATTCGATGCGCTGATGCGCGATGCGCGGGAAGCGACCTCGTGAATGCGGCGATGAAAATTTTCGTGTCCGGCGACGCCACCGCTGTTGCGCTCGGCGCCGACGCCACCGTGCGTGCAATCGCTGCGGAGGCGCGCGGGCGCGGTCTCGTCGCAGACGTCGTGCGCAACGGATCGCGCGGCATGTTCTGGCTGGAGCCGCTGGTTGAAGTGGAGACGCCCGCGGGACGTATTGCCTATGGCCCGGTTGCGGCGGGCGATGTGGCTGGCTTGTTCGATGCCGGTCTTGCGCGCGGCGCAGCGCATGCGCTCAGGCTTGGACTCGTCGACGACATCGGCTTCTTCAGGAAACAGGAACGATTGACGTTCGCGCGCGTCGGCATCACCGATCCGCTCAGTGTCGACGACTACATCGCGCATGGTGGTTTTCGCGGATTGAGCAATGCGCTGGTGATAGCGCCCGCGGACATCGTTGCGGCGGTCACAGAATCGGGCTTGCGCGGTCGTGGCGGCGCCGCGTTCCCGACCGGGATCAAGTGGAAGACCGTACTCGGCGAAGCAGCGGTGCAGAAATACATCGTCTGCAATGCGGACGAAGGCGATTCGGGCACGTTCTCCGACCGCATGCTGATGGAAGGCGATCCGCTGTGCCTCGTCGAAGGGATGCTGATCGCGGGTATCGCGGTGGGCGCGACCCAGGGTTACATCTATCTGCGCAGCGAATATCCGCACGCACATCGTGCGTTGAAGGCGGCGATCGCGAATGCGTATGCGGCAGGCTGGCTCGGCGCGGATGTGCACGGCAGCGGCAAGCGCTTCGATCTTGAAGTGCGCCTGGGTGCCGGCGCGTACATCTGCGGCGAGGAAACCTCCCTGCTCGACAGCCTCGAGGGCAAACGCGGCCAGGTCCGCTTCAAGCCGCCGCTGCCTGCGATCAAGGGCCTGTTCGGCCAGCCGACCGTGATCAACAATGTGATCTCGCTCGCCTCGGTGCCGATCATCCTGGACAAGGGCGCCCCGTTCTATCGCGACTATGGCGTCGGCCGCTCGCGCGGCACCTTGCCGATCCAGCTGGCCGGGAACCTCAAGCACACGGGGCTTGTCGAAAAAGCGTTCGGCGTGACCCTGCGCGAATTGCTCTACGACTACGGCGGTGGCTCGTATTCGGGTCGCCCGATACGCGCGGTCCAGGTCGGCGGTCCACTGGGTGCGTACATGCCCGAAGCGCAGTTCGACACGGTACTCGACTACGAGGCGTTCGCCGCGGTCGGCGCAATGGTCGGCCACGGCGGCATCGTCGCGTTCGACGATACGGTCGACATGCTCGAACAGGCGCGCTATGCGATGGAATTCTGCGCGGTCGAATCCTGCGGCAAGTGCACGCCGTGCCGCATCGGATCGACGCGCGGCGTCGAGGTCATCGACCGCATCCGTGCAGGCATCGAGCGCGATCGCAATGTCGTCCTGCTCAAGGATCTTTGCAATACGATGCGTTTTGGTTCGCTGTGCGCGCTTGGTGGACTCACGCCGGACCCCGTCCGCAGCGTCCTCGAACACTTCAGCGAAGATTTCGAAACGCGCGCGCAGACTGCGCCGTCATAGGCCATTCCTTCTTCGCCACGCGAAGAAGGCAGGAGAAGAACATGTTGTCGATCATCGAAACCGATCTCGGTACCCCCAGGGCGACAGCGAACGAGCAGGTCGCGCTCACGATCGACGGCGTCGAGATCAAGGTCGCTGCCGGAACGTCGGTATTGCGCGCAGCCGCAGAGATCGGCATCCACATTCCCAAGCTGTGCGCGACGGAACTGCTCGACGCGTTCGGTTCGTGCCGCCTCTGTCTTGTGCAGATTGAAGGCATGAAGGGTTTTCCAGCTTCGTGCACGACGCCGGTGGCGGCAGGCATGAAGGTCACGACACAGAACGAAAAGATCGGCGAACTGCGCCGCGGCGTGATGGAGCTCTATCTTTCCGATCATCCGCTCGCGGCTGTCGATGGCGCAAACGGCTTCGGCACCGAGATCCAGCAGATGGCGGAAGCGATCGGCGTCCAAGATGTGCGCTACGGCTTCGATGGTGCGAATCATTTCAATGCGTTCATCCCTGATCGCGAAGATCAAACAGCGGCCGTCCATGGCCGCGCTTCTCATGTTCATGCGATCGTCCCTGATCGCGAAGGTCAAACAGCGGCCATCCATGGCCGCACTTCTCATGTTCATGCGATCGTCCTTGATCGCGAAGATCAAACAGCGGCCATCCATGGCCGCACTTCTCAACAAAAGCGCTCAAATCCGCTGTTTACGCGGGTGGATGATTCCAATCCGTATTTCAGCTTCGATCCGGCGCAATGCATCGTGTGTTCGCGCTGTGTGCGAGCCTGCGACGAACAGCAGGGCACGCTCGCGCTGACGATCCAGGGTCGTGGCTTCCTGTCGAAGATGGTGGCGAGCCAGAACGATTCGTTTCTCGACTCCGAATGCGTTTCCTGCGGCGCCTGCGTGCAGGCGTGTCCCACCGGTTCGCTGATGGAGAAATCACTCGTCGCGATGGGCCAGGCCGAGCACAGCGTGGTCACGACGTGCGCGTACTGCGGCGTGGGTTGTTCGTTCCGCGCAGAGATGAAGGGCGAGCAACTGGTGCGCATGGTGCCGAACAAGGATGGCCACGCGAACCACGGCCATTCCTGCGTCAAGGGTCGCTTCGCAACGGGCTACGTCACGCACCCGGATCGCATCCTGAAGCCGATGGTGCGCGCGAAGATCTCCGATCCCTGGCGCGAGGTGTCGTGGGAGGAGGCGATCGGCCATGCCGCTTCGGAATTCAAGCGCGTGCAGAAGAAGTACGGCCGCGATTCGATCGGCGGCATCACGTCTTCGCGCTGCACGAACGAGGAAACCTATCTCGTGCAGAAGCTCGTGCGCGCGGGATTCGGCAACAACAATGTTGACACCTGCGCGCGTGTGTGCCATTCGCCGACCGGCTATGGACTCAAGAACACGCTCGGCGAATCGGCGGGTACGCAGAATTTCGATTCGGTGATGAAGGCCGACGTGATCCTCGTCATCGGCGCGAACCCGACGGACGGCCATCCGGTGTTTGCGTCGCAGATGAAGCGTCGGCTGC
>JBDSBK010000080.1:0-7481 GCA_039921645.1 Dokdonella sp. | reverse complement strand
AGCGCGTCCAGCGAGCGCCAAGCGCGCAGGAAAGTCTCCTGGACCAGGTCCTGCGCCAGCGCGTCCTGGCCACATAGCCAGTACGCATAGCGGTAAAGCTCGCTGGAATGCGCGCGCACGAGAGCCTCGAACTGTTGCTGGCGATTACTCACACCAGCACTAGACCGGGGATTGCCATCCTGGCTTACAGATGCCGTCATGCGTTCTCGTCAGAGCTCGAAACCGTTGCTGAAAATCAGGTCCGGCGTATCCACGGTGAATTCTAGCGGCAGCGACACGATGGCGTGGGCAGGATCGTTGCTGTGGATGCAGATCGTCGCATTGTAGACGCCGACCGCAAGGCTGGTGGCATCCAGCGTCACGTCCACATCGGTCGCCGGCGCTGCGGCCGCCACCGATCCACTGATCGGATTCAATGCGAGCCATGGCAGGGTTTCCGGGGCGGCGCAATCGGTTGACGTGACATCGGCGTTCCAGGTGAGTGCCGCAGTGCCGCTATTGCCGATCGAGAACGTCGCATTCGTCGATGTGCCCGCTTCGGTTGTTGCGGTCACCGGGCCGGGGGCGACGTCGATCGAGGGCGCCGTGGAGGCCACCACCGTGATGATGCCGGACATGCCGAGGCCGCCGGGAGCACCATGGATTTCGCAATAGAATCCGGCGGTGCCGGCTGTCGGGAACGTCACGGTCGAACTCCACGCATTCATGGTCGCGTCGCCGACAGGACTGGTTCCGCAAGCATCGGCGCAATGAAACGCCGTGACGGCGCCAGGGTCGGATGCCACGTTGTGAAAGCCGAGGCCGGCGATGTCGTTCTTGAACGTGACGGTGTCGCCGACGTCGATCGTCAACGTCGCCGGGTCGAAATGACGACCGCCCGGTCCGTTGCGTGCAATGACGACATGGTCGGCGGCGAATGCGGAAAACGAAGCGAGCGCGAGCGCGCCGGCTGCACACAGCTGAATGCGACGCATGATGGTTCTCCCGAGAGTGAGCGCGAAGGGCCGCGCAGCTCCCCCGCTGCACGGCTTCTGCAGCATGCGTGCGCGAACCCCGCAAAACGAGAGGGAAAACCCCCAGATCAACGCAAGTGTTCGAGGATCCCTTCGAGCTCGTCGAGGCTGTGATAGTGGATCACGACCTTGCCGCGTCCGTTGCGCGCGTGAGCGACGCTGACGCGCGTCGCGAGCTTCTCGGCGAGCTCGCGTTCGAGCGCCGTGATGTTCGGATCGCGGGCAGCGGACGGCTTTGCGCCCTTGCTGCCTGCGTTGGCATCGAGTCTGCGCACGGCGTCCTCGAGTTCGCGCACCGACCACTCCTTGTCGGCCGCCTCGCGCGCAAGTGCGACGGCCCGTGCTTCGGGCTGCGTCGCCAACGCACGCGCATGTCCCATGTCGAGCTTGCGTTCGTCGAGCAGACGCTTGATCGCAGCCGGCAGGTCGAGCAGCCGCAACAGGTTCGACACCGAGGCGCGCGAACGGCCCACCGCGTCGGCGGTCTGTTGATGGGTCAGGCCGAATTCCTCGATCAGTCGCGACAGCGCCTGGGCTTCCTCCAACGGCGATAGATCTTCGCGCTGGATGTTTTCTATCAGCGCCATTGCGACGACGGCCTGGTCCGGCACGACCTTGACCAGGGCCGGAATCTCGTCGAGACCCGCCTGCTGCGCGGCACGCCAGCGGCGTTCGCCAGCGATCAGCTCGAAGCGGCCTGCACCGATCGCACGCACGACGACGGGCTGGATCAGCCCCTGCGCCTTGATCGATGCCGCGAGCTCCTCGATTTTTTCTGGATCGAACGCATGCCGCGGCTGGAATTTCCCAGGCTGGATCATGCCGATCGCGAGCGAACGCAGCTCGCCATCGTTGTCGCTGGCCGTGGCCGGCGTATCGCCGCCGCCGAGCAGCGCATCGAGGCCGCGTCCGAGGCCGAGTCCGCGTTTCTTGACTGCCATGCGTGGTTCCTGGTTGCTCAATGTGCCGCAGCGTTTGCCGCGGGACTGCGCTCGCGTCGCAGCATCTCGCCAGCAAGGCCGAGATAGGCGATCGCACCGCGCGATTCGCGGTCGTAGAGATTGATCGGCTTGCCATGGCTCGGCGCTTCCGCGAGACGCACGTTGCGCGGAATGATCGAGCGAAACACCTTGTCGCCGAAATGCTTGGTCAGCTGCAGGGACACTTCGTTGCCGAGGTTGTTGCGCACGTCGTACATCGTGCGCAGCAATCCCTCGACCTCGAGCTGCGGATTGAGGCGCATGCGCACCGCCTTGATCGTATCCAGCAGGCTGGAAAGCCCTTCCAGCGCGAAATACTCGCACTGCACCGGAATCAGCACGCCGTGCGCCGCCGTCAGCGCATTGATCGTGAGCAGGTGCAGTGTCGGCGGACAATCGATGAGGATCGTCTGGTAGCGATCACCGAGCTTGGCGATCTGTTCCTTGAGGCGCGATTCGCGCGCGAGCGCATCCATCAGCTTGAGTTCGGCAGCAGTCAGATCGCCGCTGCCCGGCAGCAGGTCGAAGCCGCCCTCGGTCGGAACGATCGCGGTCTCGATGGCCGCTTCGTCGAGCAGGACCTCGCAGCCGTTCGGCTTGGCCGTACGCTTGTCGATGCCGGAAGCCATCGTCGCATTGCCTTGCGGATCGAAGTCGATCAACAGCACCTTGCGCCGCGTTTCCGCGAGCGCGGCGGCGAGATTGACCGCCGTCGTGGTCTTGCCGACCCCGCCTTTCTGGTTCGCAATCGCGATGATGCGCGTCATGGTGATGCCACCGAGCCTTGTTCGTTGTCGTTGCGCGTATTGCCAGCCCGCCTGATTACCACGACGTGACGCTCCGCGTCCAAGCCGGGCACGGTCAGCGGCCTGACCTCATCCACACGAAATCCGATCGGCAGCGCGGCGAGCTCATCCTGCGGGAAGCGGCCCTTCAACGCCAGCCAGACGCCGGTCGGCGCGAGCAGGTGACCGCCCCATTCCAGCATGTCGGCGAGGCTGGCGAACGCGCGCGCAGTGACGCATTCAAACGTGCCCGTGACCGCTTCCGCACGTTTTTCGGCGACGCTGACATTGGTCAGCGCCAACTCACGTACGGCCGCGCGCAGAAAGCGGGTTTTCTTGCCGTTCGAATCGACCAGGGTGACCGCGCGTTCCGGCGCGAGAATCGCGAGCGGAATGCCGGGCAGTCCAGCCCCGGTACCAAGATCAACCAGGGTCGCCCCTGTCACATACGGAACGATCGTGAGCGAATCGAGCAAATGGCGCGTGACCATTTCCAGTGGATCGCGCACCGCACTCAGGTTGTAGGTCGCGTTCCAGCGCGCGAGCAGGTCGACATAGGCAAGCAGTCGCGCAATGACGACATCGGGCAGGTCGAGCTCAAGGGCTGCAAGGCCCGCGCACAGGCGCTGCCGCAGCCGGTCACTGTCAGGCGCGCGGCGGTCAGTCATGGGGATCGCAACAATAGGGGGCGCGCAGTATCGGCGCGGGCGCGGCGAAAATCCATCGCCGGATCGGAAACCCCGGCCGCACAGGCGGCGGCAGCCGGGCCGTTGTCCTAGGGCGCGAGCGGGTCCTGGGCGGCAAGGTCAACGCGAGCGATCAGCAGGCCGCGTTCGCGCAGCTCCGCATTCAGCGACTGCTTCAGCCACGCGCGACGCGAGTCCGACTCGTCCGGCAAGCCGTTGTCGGCGAACAGGCGGCGCGTGCTGGCACGCAGCAATTCCTCGACATCCTCGATCACGACCTCGGCACGCTCCGGATCGAGTACCTGGAAATAGACGACGCTGCGAAAACTCAGTGCGTCACGCGTCAGGCCCCCGACCGGAACCGCTGCGCCGGCAAGGCTGATCTTGTGGGTGACGCGCTCCACCAGGGGCATGACGAGATGCGTGCCCGCGCCCACGATCCGTATGTGGCCGCCCATGCGCCGGTACGCATAAACATGCCCCTCTGGAATGCGTCGCACCGAAGCGACGACCAGAAGCGCGAGCGCGCACAGCGCGGCCAAAATGATCGGGGAAAGCATTTTTTCGTTTCTCTGGCGCTGTTTTGCGGATCAGGTACGGGTACAGCTTGCATGTACTGGACCATGTTAACCGTGCGTAAACTAACGAATGCTTAACAGTTTTTACTGTTGCGGCGCGGCAATGTTCGGGAATGAGGCTTGGTTCCGCTTGATGCGCGGCCGCGGCCGATCACGGCCGGCGAGTAGAATTGCCGGCTTTCCAGACGACGAGTCGCCCATGTCGTACCCGCAAACCCGCCTGCGCCGCATGCGCCGCGATGTGTTCTCGCGTGCCCTGATGCGCGAAACCCACCTCACCCCGGCCGACCTGATCCTGCCCGTGTTCGTGCGGGACGGCAGCGCCGTGCGCGAGCCGGTGCCGTCGATGCCGGGCGTCGATCGCGTCTCGATCGACCTGCTGCTGCGCGTCGCCGAACAAGCGCAGCAGCTCGGCATACCGGCGCTCGCCCTGTTCCCGGTCACGCCACCCGAGGCGAAATCGCTGGATGCGCGCGAAGCCTGGAATGCGAATGGCCTCGCCCAGCGCGCGGTGCTTGCACTAAAGAAGGATTTTCCCGAACTCGGCGTGATCACCGATGTCGCACTCGATCCGTTCACGACCCATGGGCAGGACGGCCTCATCGACGAATCGGGCTATGTCGTCAACGACCTCACCGTCGAAGCGCTGGCCAAGCAGGCGGTATCGCATGCGCAGGCCGGCGCCGACATCGTCGCGCCGTCGGACATGATGGACGGCCGCATCGGTGCAATCCGCGCAGCGCTCGAGGAGGCCGGGCATATCCATACGCGGATCCTTGCCTACTCCGCAAAGTACGCGTCTGCATTCTATGGTCCGTTCCGCGACGCGGTCGGGTCCGCCGGCAATCTCGGCAATGGCAACAAGTACACCTACCAGATGGACCCGGCGAACAGCGACGAGGCCTTGCGTGAAGTCGGGCTCGACATCGACGAGGGTGCGGACATGGTGATGGTCAAGCCGGCAATGCCCTATCTCGACATCGTGCGTCGCGTAAAGGATCACTTCGGCGTGCCGACCTTTGCTTACCAGGTGAGTGGCGAGTACGCGATGCTCAAGGCCGCCGCACAGAATGGCTGGCTCGATGAACGCGCCTGCGTGCTCGAGGCGCTGACCGGCATCCGTCGCGCCGGCGCCGATGCCGTACTCACCTACTTCGCGCTCGACGCTGCACGCTGGTTGCGCGAGTCGAATTGATCCACGTGCTTCTTGCCAGCGCGGGTTCTGTGGGAGCGGGTTCTGTGTGATTGGCTTCTGTGGGAGCAGCTTCAGCCGCGATGCTTGTCGCTTCGCGAAGAACATCATGCTCACCCGATCCTCCCGTCGGACAGGAAGGCTAAAGCATCGCGGCTCAAGCCGCTCCCACGACACTCGACCTCTTCGGAACCGGATATTTCATGCAGCCCCGCTACGCCGTCTTCGGCCAGCCGATCGCGCATTCGCTGTCACCGCGCATCCACGCCGCGTTCGGTGCGCAATCGGGTATCGCCGTCGACTATCGCGCAATCGAAAGCAGCCGCGACGAATTTCCACACGCCCTCGACGCCTTCGCGCAGGATGGGGGACATGGCGCCAACGTCACCCTGCCGCTGAAGGAAGACGCGCTCGCAGCATGCGTGTCGCTGAGCGAACGGGCACGACGCTGCGGCAGCGTCAATACCCTGATCCGCGATGGCGATGACTGGTTTGGCGACAGCACCGATGGTGTCGGCCTGTTGCGCGATCTGCAGTCGCGCCACGCGTTCGATCCGCGCGGCATGCGCATCCTGTTGCTCGGCGCCGGCGGCGCGGCGCGCGCAGCGGCGTTCGCATTTGCCGACGGGGGTGCCGGCGAGCTCGTGATTGCCAATCGCACGCGCGTGCGTGCACAGGTGCTGGTCGACGCGATCGGCGAGGCAACGCTCGCGCGCAGCTGCGACTTGAACGATCTCGAACGGAGCGCGGCCTTCGATCTCGTCGTCAACGCAACCGCAGCTGGCCATGTCGAAGAGACACTCGACTTGCCACGCACCTTGGTCGCGAGCGGAACCCTGTGCTACGACCTTTCCTACGCGAAGGCCGCGCGCATGTTTCTGGACTGGTCTCGCAGCGCGCGCGCAACCCGCGTGAGTGACGGCCTTGGCATGCTCGTCGAGCAGGCTGCCGAGTCGTTCATGCTCTGGCATGGCATGCATCCGGACACGGCGCCGGTATACGCCGAGTTGCGAGCACGCCTGATGCGGCTTTCATGAGCGTGCTTGAATGCCGCAGCGGCTGCGGCGCCTGTTGCATTGCGCCGTCGATCTCGTCGCCGATTCCCGGCATGCCGCAGGGCAAGCCGGCCGGGATTCGTTGCGTGCAGCTGACCGCGGACTTTCGCTGCGCGATCTTCGGTGATCCCGCACGGCCGGCCGTCTGCGCATCGCTGCGGCCATCGCCATCGATGTGCGGCGCAAGTCGTGAAGCGGCCATGCACACGCTTGCCGCCCTCGAGGCCGCTACAACGCCGGAGTGATCCCGGCGCGCGAATGCGGTCGTCGACGTGAGGCACGCCATGCTTCCGCAACGGTGCCGAGTGGGGCGGACTGGCGAGCGCATCGTCGCGCGTGCACACTTCCGCAAGGAGTCGTCATGTCCGAACTGCAGGTTTCGCCGATCAGCAACACCGACGCGTTGTTTGCCGACTTGTACGACCGTCTCAAGACGATGGCCAAACGGCATCTGGCGGCAGCCGCACGCGGTGCGCCGATGGACGCCACCGTCGTCGTGCATGAGCTCTACCTGCGCATGAGCGCAAACCGCGAGCTGGCCTTTGCCCATCCGGGGCAGTTCTTTTCGTATGCAGCGCGCGCGATGCGACATCTGCTGCTCGACCTGGCTCAATCGCACGGGAGTCTGAGGGCGGGCGGGCAGTGGCTGCAGATCACGCTGACCGCGCGCAACGAATCATTCGTCCTCGAGAGTGCGGAGCGGGTCATTGCGCTCGATCGTGCGCTGGACCGGCTCGCGGCGGTAGACGAACGCGCAGCCCGCGTGATCGAGTTGCGTTATTTCGCCGGACTCACGTCCGAGCAGGCGGCCGATGCGCTCGGCATCAGCAAGCGCACGGCCGACCGCGACTGGACGTTCGCGCTCGCGTTCCTCAAGACGGATCTGGCCTGATGGCACAAACGGTCATGCAAACCCGTTACCCGAGAGCAAATTCCCGACACTGAAAAGTATGGCATCGCACCGGCCGACCCTGCGCGAATTGTTCGAAGCCGCGTCCGATCTTCCGCGCGACGAGTGGGCGCGCTATCTCGACGCGAATTGCGAGGCGGAACTGCGAGGACGCATCGAAAGCATGCTCGCCAGTGATCCGGGCTCGGAAGGCGCATTGCCCGGGATGTCCGCGACGACCTTTGTCGATGTGTTCGCGGATTCGGAACTGACGCCAACTCCGTTGACCGGCACGCATGTCGG
>JBDSBK010000079.1:0-3987 GCA_039921645.1 Dokdonella sp. | reverse complement strand
CGGCTTGGTCGAACCGCCCTGCTGGTCGAGCAACGCGCTCATCAGATGGACCGGTTCGAGCATGTTGTTGTCGCGCCCGACCGCAAGCGACTGCGCATCCGCCAGCGCCTGCTGGAAGCGGGAAGTGAGTTTGTCCATGCGCATTGCGGTGTTCTCCGGGCGAAGCCAAGGCTGTGTGACCGCCCTTAGGTGGGTCGTCGCGGCTCCGCGTTCAAGCCCTGCAACGAACCTGCGGCCGCAGAGACGCCGGTTACCTGCCGGCGACGAAGGGAGGATGGATCATGAACTGCCGAGGCAGCCCGTGTCCTGCGGCACGGCGAGCCAGCCTTCGTAGTGGATGAGGTCTCCGATCAGCGGAAGCGCTGCGCGAACCTCGAAGCGATAGCGCCCGTCCAGCTCGGATTCGCTCGCATGCACACCGCGAAACCAGCGCGCCGGCAAGCGCAGACCCAGCGTGCGGACCTCGCGTACGTCCCAGCGAAGCAAGCCATCGCGGGCGGATAGTGCGAATCCGAATGTCGCCCAGCCGAGGCGTTCCCTGAGCAGGTCTTCGTGCTGCCACATCCGCGACCGCATCGCATGCGCGCCGAACAATCGTGTCCAGGTTTCGCCGCCTGCGTCGGCGGCAATCTCCACGTCCACGAGCGTGCTGGTCGTCGCCGGAGGCAATCGGGTCGCCCAGCCACACATGCGCGACAACACGCCACGCCCGCGCGAGACACTGGCCTTGCCGCGATAGCGACGAACGCCTTGCGCACTGTGCAGCGCACGCACCTGCGGCGGCAGTGCAGCAAACGTGTCGCCGAGCAGTCGCGCAAACAGCGACAACATCAGACCGACGCGGCCTTCGCGTCTTGCTGCAACAGTGCCGGCTTTGCGGCTTCCTCAATCCAGATCAGGGTTGCGAAACGCCCGGTCTCGCGATCACGACGGAACGAATAAAAGCGCGGATCGGCGAACGTGTCGAACCCACCGCCGGAAATGCGCGTGATGCCTGCGGCGATCAGTCGCTGGCGCGCGAGCGCGTACAGATCGCAGTGCCAGTGGCCGCGACGGGTCGGTGAAAACGCTTCCGCAGCACAAGGATCGACAGCGACGAAGGCGACCCGCACGTCATCGCCGACTTCGTAGGAGGGCGCCGCGATCGCTGGGCCGAGCCACGCAAGCAGACGCGGCGCAGGCATGCGCAAGTCCGCGACGGTTGCTTCGATGATGCCACTCGCGAGACCGCGCCAGCCCGCATGGGCAGCTCCAATGGTTGAACCATCGTCGGCGCAAAACAGGATCGGCAGGCAGTCCGCAGTCAAGATCGCAAGCGCACGATCCGCGTTGTGCGCAACGGCAGCATCGGCTTCGGGTTCGCACGTGACAGCAGCGTCCGAGTCGGCATCGAAGACTGCGCTACCGTGCACCTGGTGCAGCCATCGCGGCGCTTGCGGCAATGCCAGCGTTTCGACCAGCGTTGCGCGATTGGCGGCCACGGCATCGGGATCATCGCCGCAGCGCGAGCCAAGATTGAAATAGTCGAACGGCGATCTGGATTGGCCGGCTATCGCGCGTGTCGTGACGACGGCGCGCACGTTGGCCGGCGCGGCCCAGTCCGGCGTCAGCCAGAGATCATTTTTCATTTCCGGCGTTGACCCGCATGTCCTCGCGCAGTGCGGCCAGCAACGCTTCCATGTCGGCCGGACGTTCGGCTTCTACCGCGAGCGTCTTGCCGGACTTCGGATGCAGGAATTCCAGCCGCTCGGCATGCAGGGCCTGGCGCTTGAAGGCACGCAGCGCGGCGATGAATTCTGGACTGGCGGCCTTTGGCAGCTTGAGCAGGCCGCCGTACTGGGAATCCCCCAGCAGTGGATGGCGGACATGTGCCATGTGCACGCGGATCTGATGGGTGCGGCCGGTTTCGAGGCGGCATTCGACCAAGGTCATCGCACGGAATCGCTCACGCACGCGGTAGTGGGTGACCGCATCGCGGCCATCCTCGCGCACTGCCTGCTTGAGCCGATCGTGCGGGTGGCGACCGATCGCCGCATCGACGCGGCCGCCGGAGATCATCGATCCGTACACGATCGCCGCGTACTGGCGATGCACCTCGCGCGCGGACAGCTGCTCGACCAATGAGGTATGCGCGCGCATCGTGCGCGCAACGACCATCAGCCCTGACGTGTCCTTGTCGAGCCGATGCACGATGCCGCCGCGCGGAATCTGCGCAAGCTTGGGATCGTGATGCAGCAGCGCGTTCTGCAAGGTGCCGTCGGCATTCCCGGCACCCGGATGCACGACCAGGCCGGCCGGTTTGTTGACCACCAGCACATCCGCGTCCTCGTGCCGGATATCGAGTGCGATGTCCTGCGCCTGCGCGCCGATCTCGCGTTGCAGCTGCACCACGAGTGCAATCGCCTCACCGCCGCGCAGGATCTGGCGTGGCGCTGCCGTGGCGCCGTCGAGCAGCGCAGCACCTGATTTGATCCACGTCGTGAGCCGCGAGCGCGAGTAATCCGGGAACAATTCGGCCAGCGCCTGATCGAACCGGCGCCCCGCGAGTTCGACCGGAACGATGATATTCAGGCTGGATTCCGGTTCGGTCATGCTTACATCCTGCAAATGGCGCGTTTCCAGCGCGGGCGAGGTTCGGGTTATGATCGCGGTCCGAACGCGGGGCCACGAGGCACCGGCCGCTCGACAGGATTCAAGCATTCAAGGCGGAGCCGGGCCAACCCGGCACAGCAAAACCGCCGGGTTCACCCATCCCTTCATCATCGCAGAGCCTGCCCCCCGCATGCGAGTCTCCCGATCTTTCCGTTTCGTTCTGCGCCTCACCCTGCTCGCGGCCATGGTCGCGCTCGCGGGCTGTTCCTGGTTCCATCACGGCAAGAAAGGCGACCCGATGGATACGCTGCCGGTCGAGCAGCTGTATCAGCAAGGCGTGTCCGCGATGGAAAGCGGCAACAACGACTACGCCATTCGTTCATTCCAGCGCCTGATCGCGCGCTTTCCGTTCGGACCCTACACCGAACAGTCGCAGCTCGACCTCGCTTACTCGCAATTCAAGTCCGACAAGCCCGAAGATGCGTATTCGACCGTCAACCGCTTCATCAAGACATACCCGACGCACAAGCACGTCGACTACGCCTATTACCTGCGCGGCTTGATCAATTTCAACCGCTCGGGTGGGTTTCTGGAGCGCTATGTCGGCCTCGACATGAGCAAGCGCGACCAGTCCAACCTGCGCCAGTCGTTCGATGATTTCGGCGCGCTGGTCAGCCGCTATCCGCAGAGCCGGTACGCCGAGGACGCTCGCCAGCGCATGATCCATTTGCGCAACAACATGGCGCAGGCTGAACTCAACATCGCCTTGTTCTATCTCAAGCGCAATGCGTTCGTCGCGGCGTCCAATCGCGCAAAGAACATCATCGAGACTTACCCGCAGTCGACGCAGGCAGGCGATGCCCTGGCGATAATGGCCGAGAGCTACAAGAAGATGGGCCAGGACAAGCTCGCCGACGATGCCGAGCGTGTGCTGAAACTCAACTATCCAAATCACCCGTTCTTCGAGGGCCGCTGGCCGCACTACCGCTCGAACTGGTGGAAGCTGATTCCGCTGTCCAATCGCGGCACCTGACGGGGAATGTAGGAGCGGCTTCAGCCGCGATGCGTTGGATCCATCGCGAACGCCCTGCGCAATCCCGTTCGGCGTCGTGGCGCATGCCGCTGATCGCGTTTGCGCCAACCTGCGCCGCGTGCTGGATCATCAGATCGAATGCGTCGCTGCGCGCACGCTCGCACAATTCCGCGAACAGGCTGATATCGCCGCCTGCAAGGGTTTGCGGCGCAGATCCGATATTGCCCATCACGCGGCCGGGTCGTCGTGTTACGCGATAACCGACGATTTCGTCCGAGGTGGTGACGAATTGCCTGTCGAATGCGGTCACCCGAGATTCCTGGTTCATGCGCCTTGCGCAGCACGTTGCATCACGCCGACGA
>JBDSBK010000078.1:0-3223 GCA_039921645.1 Dokdonella sp. | reverse complement strand
CGCGTCGCCTCCATCAATTGCTCGAAGCTGTCGATGACGAAGTAGCTCTTCTGATAGGTGTCGATGCGGTAGCGCGTCTTCATGATGCGCTGGAGGTCGAAGCCGATGCGGTTCGGTGCTGGCGATTCGAGGCAGTGGATCGACTCGCCTTTCGACGACACGATGCCCGAGCCGTAGATGCGCAGTTCGCCGTTCTGGCGGATCAGGCCGAATTCGACCGTGTACCAGTACAGGCGCGTGAGATTGATCAGCGCTTCGGCGTTGACGCCATGCGCCTTCACGCCGCCCTTGCCGTACGCCTCCATGTAGTCGGCGAACACCGGGTTGAGCAGCAGCGGCACGTGGCCGAATAGGTCGTGAAACAGGTCGGGTTCGGCGATGTAGTCGATCTGATCGGGCTTGCGGATCCACCAGGTGACCGGGAAACGCCGGTTGGCCAGATGTTCGAAGAACGTGAGTTCGGGCAACAGGCCCTCGACGCCGACGAGCTGCCAGCCGGTCGCCTTGATCAGCACCTCGTTCAATTCGTCGAAGCGCGGGATCGTGTCCGGCGCCATGTGGAAGCGTTCCTGGTTCTCGATGAACTCAGCGCAGGCGCGACCCTTGAGGATTTCGCGCTGGCGCTCGAACAGCGTGGCCCAGGTCTGGTGGTCGGTGCGTGAATAGCTCGCCCACGGCTGATCGACGGTGGCGGTCGTGTAGACCGGCACGTAACCCTTGTCGGTCTGCTGGTGTTCGACGCGGCGTGGTTCCGAAGTGTTCATGGCAGGGGCCCGTGATGCATGCGCGACAGCTTAGCGCGGTTCGTGCGCGCCGGCGTGGCGTGGAGACTTGCCGCAGCCTCAGTGCAGGGTCGGGCGCGACGAATCCGCATGCCCGTCGCGCGGACGGAATTCGATCACGCGGCCGTTGCCGGCTTCCTGCGCCGAACGCTGCCACAGCACGGGTACGAGTTGCGGGCGCGGCAAATCGAATTCGCCGTCGTCGTCCGGCGGCGCGACGGCCTCCTCTTCTTCCCAGCTGTAGCGCTTGCGCGGTGGCAGCGGGTCGCGTGCGCGCAGCAGCAGCGCCGCGAGCACGCCGGCAATCGCGCCAGCCAGGTGGTACTCGAAGCTCACGTGTTCTTCATGCGGCAATACCGACAGCAGCATGCTGCCGTAGAGGAAAAACACCACCAGCGAGGTAACCACGGCGAGGCGGTCCCGCCGCAGCAGGCCCATCACGAACAGGAAGAACATGAGCCCGTGCACGATTCCGCTGGCGCCGATGTGCGAGGAATCGCGTGCGAACAACCACACCCCGACGCCCGATAACAGCCAGATCAGCGGCAAGGCGATGCGCACCGCGCGCGGATAGCAGTAAAGCGCCAACGTCGCGAGCACGCCAAGCGGCAGCGTGTTCGACATCAGGTGCTCGAACGATGCATGCGCGAGCGGTGCCGTGAGGATGCCGACGAGCCCGCGCAGATGACGCGGCTGGATGCCGAGGTCGTCGAGCGACCATCCGAGCAGCCAGGCCGCAATCCATGCGATCCAGACGCCCGCAAGCAAGGCGGCAGCACCGAGCGCGGCATAGCGCACGCGCGACCGATCGTGGGCGACCGCAATGGAGCTGGGTTCAGATCGGGGGCCGGCGATATCCATGCAACGACGGTGGGGGCGGCGCGCGCGCGCACAAGAGCCGGCACCGCCGGTCTGCCGCGTTTTGCCGCGCTTCCGCTCTCACTATCGCCTGGGGAATGCGCCCGCTATAATGGAAGTTAAATTTTCGTATCGGCCATGCATTCGCGCGACAGGGGTCTGCGGCGTGGCCGCTTTCCAACCCAGGGAGGGCAGTAGCGGTTCGAGCCGGTCACTCCCGGCGTCGCGACGCTCATCCGTGTCGTATGCATTTCGATATCGCCACCGCCTTGTTCATCACGTCGTTGTTGACGTTCACCGTCGGCGCGAGCTTGAGGTTTGCGGCATCGCGCTACCCGGTCGAGCTGCGCGACACGATGCGTGTGTGGATCGGCGGGCTTTTCCTGCAGGCCGCTGCCTTGTTCGCGCCATCGCTGGTCGGCACGTCGCCCGATCCGGCCTGGATCATCCCGCTGAATTTCATCTACGCGCTCGCCTATGCCGAAATGGGCCGCGCGGTGGACCTGTTTGCGGGCCGCCCCAAGAGTTACCTGTCGCTGGTGCTGGTCGCGATCGTGGTGGTGAATTCCGTCGTGCTCGGACTGCTCTGGCGCAACGAAGTCTGGCGCGTGATCATGAACTCGATTCCGCTGGCGGCGCTGCAATACAGCGTCGCGCACGCGATCCTGCACGAGCGCAGGCCGCTGCGTCCTGCGGACTACCTCACCGGCACCTTGTTCATCGCCTGCGCAGGCCTTGCACTCGCACGGGGTTTCGTCGTGTTTCTGGGTCCGCGCTTCGTATCCCAGGAAACGTACGCTGCGCTGAGCAACGTCGTCTACATCTTCAGCTCCAGCCTGCCGATGATCGGAACGATCGGCTTCGTGCTCATGTGCGGCGACCGGCTCAACGACGACCTCGCCCGACTCGCAATGGTCGATCCACTGACCGGCGTCTATAACCGCCGCACCCTCGCCGGGCTTGCCGCCACCGCGATCACGAACGCGCAACGCCACGCAAAACCGCTGTCGCTGCTCGCGCTGGATGTCGACCATTTCAAGCGCATCAACGATGAATTCGGCCACGACGTCGGCGACGACGCGCTGTGCGGCCTGGTCGCATTGATCCAGGAAGCGTTGCACCAGGACCAGATCCTGTGCCGCATCGGCGGCGAGGAATTTGCCGTTCTTGTGCCAGGTCTGGGCGAAACGGAAGCCTGCCTCGCAGCCGAACGCGTGCGCCAGCACATCGCTGCGTCGCCGCTGACGATCGCGGGCGTGCCCATGAACCTGCGTGTCTCGATCGGTGTCGCCACGCTCGCGAACGACCAGCAGGACCTCACGAGCCTGCTGCGCGAAGCCGATCGCGCGCTCTACAGCGCCAAGCGCAATGGGCGCGACCGCATCGCCGCGGCGTCGCGTTCGACCTTCACGCAAGGATGTCTGTCGGCATCACCGGCACTGGATTGACGCAGGCGCTTGCGCGGGCACCTTCAGCACGGCGCTTCGCTATCATAGGCGGATGAACCACCCGCCCGCGGATGCGCTGCCGCTTATCCAGCTCAGAACCGAACGCCGCTCGAACCATCCCTGGATCTTCCAGAA
>JBDSBK010000077.1:0-6910 GCA_039921645.1 Dokdonella sp. | reverse complement strand
CCGGGCTCGTGACCGTGGGCAGCATCGTCAACGTGGGCCCTCCGTTGTCGGCGAGTGGACCGAGCTGCGGATCCGCACCGGTGATGTTGAAGACGCCGGTCATCGTGGCGCCGACGGGATTCTTGATCAGGCTGTATTTGACGACGAAATCGCCTGCCATGTCTTCGTTGGTGCCGCCGCGATTGACGTTGTTTGCGACGATGCAGCTGTACAGCGTCGGCTGTCCCATGCCGAGAATACCGTTGCTCTGATCGTAGGCAGGCGTGGCATTTCCGGTAATCGTGGAGTTGGTGATCCTGACGTGATCGCCGGTCGCCGCATCGAGGATCGCGATACCTCCGCCATAGCCTGCATAGTTTGCGTGGAACGTCGAATTCTCGATCGAGGTCTGGCCCGTCACGGCCTGCAGCGAAAGGCCGCCGCCGGCACCGCCGGCCTGCGCATTGCTCGACAGGTTGCCGCTGATCAGCGACTGACGCACGGCAACGCTGCCCGGATGATTGACCGCGATGCCGCTGCCGTTGATTGCGGCGCTGTTGCCGCTGATGGTCGTGCGATCGAGGGTCAGCGTGCCTGCCGAATAACCGGGCTCGTTGCCGAGATAGATGGCTCCACCACTCTGGCCGCTGATGTTGCCGGTGATGCGGCTCGATTCGATGCTCAGTGCAGCGCCGTAGGGCGCCGATATGCCACCTCCACGGCCGCTCGCCACATTGCCGCTGATCGTGCTGCGCGAAATATTCACGGCGGAATATTTGCTCGTCGCAATTCCAGCGCCGGGTCCAGCTGACGTATTTCCCGAGATGATGCTGTCGGTGATGGACAGGTGCGAACTACTGGTTTCGAGACCGCGGCAGCCGTTGTCCCTGATGATCGAATCGGTGACGGTGCTTGCCGCCACGGCGCGCTGGAACACTTCGATCGAAATAGCGGAGAAGCACGACGAGCTGCCGCTGATGACGCTGTTCTGCAACACCAACGCCTCGTCGAACACGTAGATCGCGGCCCCTTTCAGGGACCGCGACGGGCTTCCGAGGCCCCCCGTGATCGCCAGATTCGCGATCGTGACGTTCGGAAAATTGGAAGTGACGACCGTCGACAGATTGAAAACGCTCGACGCATTGCCGCCGCTGATGGTCAGTTTGTCCGCGCCCGGTCCGATGATGGCCATCGATTTGTCGACGACGAGTTCGCCCTGGGTCAACGTGATGGTGCTGCCAATCAGCGCGGCGTCGAAATCGACGACGTTGCCCGAGCCTGTCCTTGCCATTGCGATCGCCTGGCGCAAACTCAAACTGCCGGTCCCCGGATCGCCGTTCGCGGTGACGGTGAAAACGTTCGCGGCGACGGGGTCGATGCCGCCCAGCGCCAATCCGATTGCCGCAACGCCCGTCAGCAGCGGATGTCGCGCTCCGACACTGGGCGCACGCCGGACACTCGACGCAATGGCCGCCGGCAGCATTCTCGAGGCAATTGGCGTGATGCCATGCATGACAATCTCCGGTTGGTGCAACACGCGAGACAAGCTCACTTCCGCGCGACCCAATGACCCTGGTCCTTTTGCGAGGCCTACTCATGCGCAAATCCACGAAGGCCGTCTGATCCATGAACAGGAAAGCGCGCGCAATCCGGTCAGCCGGGCTCACGCTGGCGCTACCGCAACCGCGCGCCAACCATCGCACCGGGCGCCTGTTGATGGCTTGTTGCCCGCCCGGTTTGTGACGCACAAGTAAACGGGATCGCTGTGTGTGTGCCGAGCGTGAATCCATCGCCGACCAGCCTGCGTATCTGTCCACGTTCCCAATCCGGGATCTGTGACACCACTGCGGAGATCCACATGAACCTGTTCCAGAATCGCCTGAACCTCGCCATCGCCACCGGCGCCCTCGCGCTCGCGTGCGCTTCAACCGCAATGGCAGGCGGCATGAATGCGATGGGCAAGGAAACAACGGTGATGGTCGGCGGCGCGGCGATGTATCCGTCGAAGAACATCATCGAGAATGCGGTCAATTCCAAGGACCACACCACGCTCGTCGCTGCCGTCAAGGCTGCAGGTCTGGTCGATACGTTGTCCGGCACCGGACCGTTCACGGTGTTCGCACCGACGAACGCAGCCTTCGCTGCATTGCCGGCTGGCACGGTGGATACGCTGCTGAAGCCGGAGAACAAGGACAAGCTCACCACGATCCTGACCTATCACGTCGTTCCGGGCCACCTGACGTCGAAGGACATCGAATCGTTGGCGGCGAAATCCGGCGGCAAGGCGGAACTGAAGACCGTGCAGGGCGAGTCGCTGCAGGTCATGAAGTCGGGCGACGCCTGGGTCGTCGTCGACAGTAAGGGCAACAAGGCTGCGATCACGACGGCAAACGTCCTGCAATCGAACGGCGTGATCCACGTCGTCGACAAGGTACTGATGCCGTAACGAGGCCCGCTCGCTTTCGTCGATCGAAAAACGATTCGCGAGAATCGAGTGCCGTCGCAGGGCCCGCTGATTCTTCTTCAGCGGGCCTTGTGCTTTTTACAGTCGTCGATACAGCGAGAACAGCGCCAGCGGCAGGCCGCGTCAGGCATCGAATCCGTCAGCGAAAATGTGATCGCGCACGAGCCGCGTCACGACGTGGTCGGAATCGGGCACCGGAAAGTTGAAATCCCACAGGCGGAAGCCGCCGACGAGCACGCGATCGCTCGCATCGATCAGCAGCGTCATCGGCCAACCCTGCGGCGTCACCAGCGACGGATATTCGATCGACACGGTCGAGGTCGGGCCGTCACCCGTCGCGTCGAACTGCACGATCGACTGCAGCGTGTCGCCGTTGTACGGATTGGGCGTGATGCCGTTCGACGGCGTCGACACCACGAGGTCGCCGTTGGCGCGCACGGCGAGGTCGGTCACGCTGGTGTTGACGCCGACTTCGACATGGCTCAGGCCGGCGACGCCGAAACCCGGCGTCGGTGTGCCGTCCGGTTGCGCGGACACGAGCAACACGGTGGTGATCGTGTTGAAGAATTCGTCGTCGTGGTTCGCATTGCCCGCCGCGACGAAGTGGCCGTCGGCGGCGACCTGGATCGCGTGGATCGACAGATCGTCGAAATGCACGCCGGTGTTCATCGAATACATGACGTAGCCGGCGGCGCCGAACGCATTGTCGGGTGCACCGGTCGCTGCATTGATTGCGAGCACGTAGCCTTCGCTGCCGCGGTCGCCCTGCGCGCTGCCGCCGACGAGCACATCGCCGTTCGCGGCGAACGCGGCGGCATAGGCGAAGTCGGAGCCGTCGGCGACCAGATCGAGGCTGTACACCCTCGATCCCGGCAGAGGTCCGGAACCATCGCCGAATCCCGCGTCGAGTGCGCCGGTCCCTGCGTCGAGCTTGGCGACGACGATATCGCTGGAATGTCCGCTCGCTCCGCCCGGGTCGGTGTTGCCGACGACGTACAACGCGCCGTCGCGATGCAGGATGCGCGCAGCATCGCTGTTGAAGCCGGACGCGGCGAGCGCGAGCTCGACCGTGCCGCCGATGCCAAAGCCGACGCACGGGATACCGTTGAGCATGAAACACGCGACGCCGGCATCGCCGAGGCCGGGCGTATCCAGGTAGTGGATGCCGGCGACGTAGAAACGGTCGCCGACGCGCACGGCATCGCGGACCTGGCCAATGCCAGTGTCGGCAAACTGCTTTCCGCCGCTGCCGTACGTGGGATCGAGTACGCCGTCGGCATCGAGGCGGGAGATCGCGATCCGATCGCCGGTCGCGTCGGTGCGGTGGAAGCCGACCATCCAGGTGGCACCGCCATCCGCCGGAATCAGCCGTACGACTTCGTCCCATGTGCCATCGGCGTCGTTGTAGTTGACGACGGTATAGCCCAGCCCGCCGCCATAGGTGGCATCGACACCGAGGTCGGTGCCGATCGACTGGCCGACGACGTCGGCGAACGCAGTGATCGATGTGGCGACGGCGGCGATGCCGAATGATGCAATCGCGACGATCGCGCGGGAGTGCTTGCGCATGCTGGACCTCCGACAATGGGGAGCGGTGTCGCGATGTGAACGCGTGCGACTCCGGGGAAACGCCGACCATCTCGCGGCGGCGCCGCGCTGTCAAACCCAAAATGCGGCTGATTTATGCCATTGGCATAAATCAGCCAGAGATAGATTCCTGCGTAGTCCCTTGCCGGAAACGCGCGATTCCTTAGTGACCTTTGGCACCGCCAGCGGACAGATGCACCGATGAGGCATCCGGGGACCGGTTTGCGCAGGACTTGCAGGAGCGCCCCTTCGAGCGCTCGCAGGGGTTGTCGTGAAAAGCTCATTCCGTGCCGCATCGATTGCACTGTTCGCGGCGTTCGCCTCGTTCGCCGCTCGCGCTGTTGAATTCGTGGGATCTCCTGGCCTGCTCCAGGCCAACGACGCACTGACGTGGGAGCAGCTCGGTGCGGCCGGCGGCACGGTGGCGAATCCGGTCATCGTCACCAGCCTGGACGCGCGCAGCGCGATCGTGAGTCAGGCGACCGGACAGGCCAACACGACGGTCGCCGGCCCTGACTTCGGTCCGATGTATACGCAGGGCGAGCGCCTGTATCACACGGGCAACGGCTTCGGCTTCAGCGGGGGTCCGCTCACTTTCCAGTTCGCGCGCGGCATCAACGGGTTCGGCGTCGTATGCGATCCCAATTTCTACCTTTCAGGTTTCGCTGGAGCGATCTCGGCCTACGATGGCGATGGTGTCGTACTCGGCACGTTTCCGTTTTCGGTGTCCGCAGAGGCGACGTACAAGCAGGTGTTCGCCGGGGTTGCCGCCAGCGCCCCCGTCATTCGCCGCGTCGTGATCGATGGCCTGCAGGCCGCCGGTTATCCTGAGGATTTCTTCGTCGGCACGGCGCTGATCAAGGCGGATCTCCTCTTTGCCGACGGCTTCGAGACCAATGCCGCACCCCGCTTGTGATGACCGCATGCATCCCATCGCGTGCATGGTCATCAACTTCTTGAACCACCACGTACTGCGGAATGCGGACTGCCAACCGCGTTGCTGGCTTGGCCATCTCATCGCTCTCCGATGTGCGAAGGTCGACTTCGACATCCGGTGCGGGCAATCGACACCTGTCAGGTCGCACGACCGCGACGGAACTCAACGACGGACATCGGGCGGCGCCGAGGCCCCTTCCGTTTGTCCCAAAACGGCGCGGCAGCCATCCTGCTGTCCGACACGCGCATTCAACTGGAGACAGAGCTGCGTTGCTTCGCCCGTTCGTCCGCTGCCGTCGAGCACGCGAGCCAGCGCGAGCGTGGCGGCCGGATGCAGCGGCGAATACGTCAGTGCGCGGCGATACCAGGTTTCTCCTTCGATGCTCCTTCCGGCCGCGACGAGCCGGTTGCCTATGAGCACCGCGAGATCGGTGTAGTACGGAAGGATGTGCTGCTTCTCACGAGCGTAACTGCGCGTCATCGCTGCATGCGCCGCGATCAACGTGGCGATCGCCTCATCGTGCTTGCCCGTCAGGTCCAGCACCTCGGAAAGATTGATCAGCGCGCCCCAGGCATCGGCATCGAGCGCGATGGCGTCGCGATACGCGTCCATTGCCTCGACGGGACGCGACTGCGTCGCGAGCACGAGACCGAGGGCGCGGTGGCTCAAACTATCCGATGGCTCGAGCGCGATCGCGTGGCGGGCGAGCAGTTCTGCACGTTCGAGGATGCGTCGCGCTGCAGGCTGCTGCAAGTGACCATCGGCGAGCGAGTCGGTCAGCGTCGTGAAGGATTCAGCCGGGTCCGCAGGTGTCGAAGGCCACCGGATCATGCGCTGGGTCAGCGCGTTGGCAAGCCCGCGCAACGCGGCGATGCGATCGGGCTCGCGCGCGAGGATGCGTTCGTAGAGTTCGATCGCCGCTTCGTTGTCGGCGCGCGAATAGCGGTAGTAGAAGTCGTCGGCGCGTTCGATGAGGACGGATCCCTCCGAAACGGGTGCAAGTCGCGGCGCGCGTGTCGCACCGAAGGCAAGGAAAAACATGACTGCGGTCGCAACAGCGACGATCACGCCCAGCGCCACGCGGCGACGCATTGCGCGCGGGACCGCACGCCGCATCGCATCGGATCCGGACGCCTCTTCATCAATGGCGGGCGTCGATCGTGCGGATCCCGCAACGGCCGGCGCGAGCGCCTGCACCGACGCGATCAGCCGATAACCGCGCTTGGGCAGGGTCTCGATATAGCGCGCCGCCTTGGCATCGTCCCCGAGGGTGCGCCGCAATTTGAACATCGCACGCGCGAGCGCATCGTCGGCGACAATCACGTCGGGCCATACGGCCGCCAGGATCTGCTCGCGGCTCAACACCTCGAAGGGTCGGCTCGTGAACAGCCTCAGCAGCTCCATGGTCTTCGGCTCGAGGCGTTCGAGACGATCGCCATTCTGCAGTTCGCCGGTGCGTGCGTCCGCGGCCCAGTCGCCCACACGAAAACAAGCCGGCAGATCGCTGCTGGGGACGAAAGGATGGGCCAAAATCTTTTGGTCAGACATTTAGGAGGATTGCGTTCTGGTCAGGCGCCGGGCGAGGCTGTCCTCATGCAGGTGCGGCGCGTCACCGACGCGTCACCGACCGGAGTATCCCATGCGCCACCCTGCACGCTGGATTGCCAGCATCTGCTTCGCACTCGCTGCTTCCGGCTCACACACCTTGGCGAAACCGCCCGCAGCCACCGCCAACGAGGCGCCGATCCACACGGCCGCAGCCGCACGCGCCGACCTCGAAGAACTGTACGAACGCTTGCAGGCCTCGCACTTCGATCTCTTCATCCACCGACCGAAGACCGAATACGACCAGCGCTATCGGACGTTGCGGCGCCAGTTCGACAAACCGGTTTCCCATCTCGCGCTGCAGGTTGCACTGCAGAAATTCATGGCCTTCGGACGCG
>JBDSBK010000076.1:0-3097 GCA_039921645.1 Dokdonella sp. | reverse complement strand
TGCAGGTCTGCGCCGCGGTCGCATACGCGCATCGCAACCTGATCGTGCATCGTGACCTCAAGCCCTCGAATATCCTGGTCACCGCCGACGGCGAAACCAAGCTGCTCGATTTCGGCATTGCCAAACTGGTCGACGCGGAACAGGGCGACGGCCGCACCGCCACGCAGGCGCGCATGATGACGCCGGAGTACGCAGCGCCCGAGCAGGTGCTGGGTGAGCCGATCACCACGGCGACCGATGTCTATGCGATTGGCGTACTGCTGTACGAATTGCTCAGCGGACGCTTGCCCTATGCGCGCGCGGACGCCGGTTCGATCAGCTGGTCCAAGGCGGTGGTGGAGGACATGCCCGAAAGCCTCGTTCGTGCGCTTGGCCGCACGACCGGCGCCGCGAAGGCGACAACGGCGCAAGTCGCGGCTGCAACACGCGGCGTGAACGTGTCGACCTTGCGCCGCAGTCTGCGTGGCGATCTCGATCGCATCGTGCAGCGTGCGTTGGCGAAGGAGCCCGAGTCGCGCTATCCATCGGTCACCGCACTCGCGGATGACGTGCGTGCGATCGTCGAAGGCCGGGCGATCAGTGGCGGCAGCCGGCGTTACCGATTGCGCAAATTCGCTCGCAGGCACTGGCTGCCCTTGGCCGCAACCGCCGCGATCCTGCTGACGCTGCTCGCGAGCGGCACAGCCTTCGTCTGGCAGGCGCGGCAGACCGCACACGAGGCGAGGGCAACGCTTGCGGTCAAGGATTTCCTGCTCGGCCTGTTCACCGCGGTAGACCCCCGCGAAGCCAAGGGCAGGGAAATCAGCGCACACGAATTACTCGACCGCGGCGCGCAGCGCATCGGGCGCAACCATGTGCTCGACGCGACCCAGAAAGCCGAGATCGAGGGAATGCTCGGGCGCATCTATTTCCGGCTCGGCCTGTTCGATCAGGCCAACAAGTTGCAGGAAGACGCGATCCAGGCGTTGGCGCTAGACCCGTCGCGCGCGCTGCTGCTCGCACAAACCGAATCGGATCGCGCGGATACCCTGGTCGGGTTGGGCGATCAGAAGAATGCGGTCGCGCTCGCCGATGACGCCATCCGCGTCGTGGATGGATTGCCGCAGGCATCGGCCGCCGATCGCGTGCACGCCGTGCAGGCCCGCGTGGGGGTCGCGATGGATCAGCGCGACTTCGCTGCCGCCAAGCGCTACTCGGAAACCGAACTCGACCTCGTGCGGGATGCGCAGGTCGAGCCCGTCGTCCTGTTCCATTCCCTGTTGGCCGCGGGGGGTGCCAACTGGGGTCTGGGCAAGATCGCCGAAGCCGAATCCAACTATCGCGACGCGCTTGCCGTCGCCTTGCGCGACGCCGGCCCCGATGATCTCGACGTCGCCCAGGCGCGCACCAACCTGGGGCTCGCGTTGCAAAGCGGATCGCGCTATTCGGACGCAGCCGAATTCGAACAACTCGCGCTGGCCACTTACCAGAAGGTGCTCGGTGTCGATCATCCACTGGCGCTTTCGGTGCGACGCGACCTCGGCCTTGGGTTCTACCATCGCGGACTCTATGCACAGGCGCGCGAGTCGCTCGAGCGCGTGCTCGCCGCGCAGCGGACCAAGCTGGGGGCGGACCACCCCGCGCTCGCCGGCACCGAGATCAATCTCGGCCTCGTCTACATCGACAGCAACGATCTGGTCGCCGCCGAACAAACCCTCGGCGATGCACAGCGGATCTTCGAGAAGAAATACGGTCACGAATATCAGGGAACACGGATTGCCATCGGAAATCTGGCCGTCGTGCACATGATTCAGGGCGATCTGCAGCGCGCCGAGGCCGACATTGGCGAAGTGCGCAACCAGGAGTCCAGGCTCGGGCTGGATGAGCGCGAGTTGTACATCACGTTCTACCGCCTCGGCGAGATCAAGCGCCGACAGGGCGACTTCGCCGCAGCGGTGACCTACGACCGCAGGGCATTGGATGCGTCGCTGCGCGATGGCGGCGAGCACAACCGCTACAGTGCGATGGCGCATCACTACCTGGGCCTTGCGCTGCGCGATCGCGGCGATCTTGCCGACGCCGAGCGCGAGCTGCGTGCGGCGCTCGCATCCTATGCCGGCTACATTCCGCAGGCCGCACATCCGCTCGCCGCGAACGTGCGCTACGACCTCGCGCTGCTGCTGATCCAGCGCGACGCCGATCGCACGGAAGGCGTGCGCCTGCTCACCGAAGCGGTCGCCTTGCGCGAAAAGTTTCTTGGTGTCGACGAGCCGCGCACGCAGGCTGCGCGCGACGCGCTGAACAAGGCGCGCGGTTCCCCCAAGGCATGACGTCCGCTGGCGCGCCCCCGACGTTCCGGTGCGATGACGTGGAGCGGGATTTCGCCGATCATAGGCGACCTCCCACCACCCCGAACCGCGCAGTTCCCGGCGGTCGCCGACCATCGAGCCCAGACCCATGCAGACATTTCCCGCGATTTCACTGATCGGCGCACCCACCGATATCGGCGCCGGCGACCGCGGCGCCTCGATGGGTCCCGAAGCCATGCGGGTCGCCGGCCTCGCCGAGGCTCTGATTGCGCGCGGTCTCGACGTGATCGATCGCGGCAACCTTTCCGGTCCGTTCAATCCGTGGCAGCCGCCCGTCGAAGGTTATCGGCATCTCGACGATGTGGTCGCATGGAATCGCGCGGTGATGAAGGCGGTCGGCGCGGAACTGGCGCAGCAGCGCCTGCCGATCCTGCTCGGCGGCGACCATTGCCTCGCGATCGGTTCGATCGGTGCGGTCGCCCGCCATTGCCGCGAGAACGGCAAGCGTCTCACCGTGCTCTGGCTCGATGCGCATGCGGATTTCAACACGAGTTCGATCACGCCGTCGGGCAACATCCACGGCATGCCGGTCGCCTGCCTGTGCGGTTTCGGTCCGCACGAGCTGACCGAGCTCAGCGGCAATTCTCCCGCGATCACACCGGACCGCATCCGCCAGATCGGTATCCGCTCGGTGGATACGGGCGAGCGCAAGCTCGTGCGCGATGTCGGCCTCGAGATCTTCGACATGCGCTACATCGACGAAGTCGGCATGAAGCGCGTGATGGAAGAGGCGCTGTTGAACATCGGCG
>JBDSBK010000075.1:0-3693 GCA_039921645.1 Dokdonella sp. | reverse complement strand
GGATCTGCACGACAGGCATTCCGGCTGCCTTGGCGCCGTCGATCAGGGCCTGCTGGCGGTCAATAAACGCCGGCACGTCGACGGCATCCCAATAGTCCCTGTGGCGGAACGATTCCTGCACATCGATGGCGATCAAGGCGGTGTCTGGCTGGCTCATGGTGGATCCTATTGCGTGAAGGGTGAGCCATGATCCCGCTGCATTGCGGGCGAGAAAAGGTCGCGCCGCGTCGCATAGCGGACAAAAAACGCCATACGTGCGTCAGCACTGTAAGCACAATCGAAGTCAGGGGCGAGTGCCACTGCGACATGCGCGCAACGGCTATCGCCGCGCACGCATCCGCGGATAATGGCGGCGTTGCGAAATCGGGGACGCGTGCATGGAAGAAAGCCAGTCGGACGTGGAACAAAAGCGCGCCGTGCGCCGGGCGCATGCGCATGGCGTGCTGTCTGCGCCGGCGGCGACGGCAGGATCGTTCCTGCTCGGCAATGGCTTGCGTCTCGTGTTCGGGCGTCTGACCGGCTTCGCGGCGGCCCTGCAGCTCGGCTTCGCGGTCGTTACGTTGACCATCGCCTGGCAGCTCGGGCTGCAACCGGCGATCGATGGCGCGCGCTACGCGCACTACACCGCGCATGCGCAGGGCACGGTCGGTGCGAGCTGGATCGCGCTCGAATTCGATCCAGCCGAGGTGGGCGACAGCCCGTACTGGAAACTGCATGCGCATGCAACGCCATGCATGGTCGTGAACCTGGCGGGCGAATGGGGCGCGCCGCTGTCGCGTGCATTCTGCGGGGACCGCTTCGTGTTCACCGAGCCATATGCGCCGAAGGAACTGTTGGCAGGTGTGCCGTTCGCCTGGACGCGCGATGCGCACGGATTCGCGTTGCCCGACATTCGCCTGCGTGCAGACGCGCGCGCGTGGTTGGTCTCGCATGCGCCCGAAGATCCGCCGCCGCATGCCGACGCGCCGACAACGGCCTACGACGCGCTGCACATCCTGCTGGACCGGCCGATGGAGCAGGCGATTGCCGGCTGGAGCGCGCCGACCTCGACGATGGCGCTCGCGTTCGACCCGCGCGATCCGGCCAACGCCGAGCCCGCCGCTTTCGTCGAGACGAAGCGTAACGGCAGCAGTCAGCCGTCCGTTGCGATTGTGTCGGCGATGTTCGGTCTCTTGCTCTGGTTCCAGGGCATGGCCTTGCTGATGGGCGGCCTGCCGCGCAAGGCGATGCTGTTCGCGGCGATCCTTCCCTTGCTCGCGCTGCCGTGGTGGGGCGAGCAGGTACCGCGCGCGGTCGAGCGCCTCGATTCGCGTGTCGCGGCATTCGTCGGCGTGATGCTCGATGGATTCGAGCATCATGGCCGCCTGCACGCGAGCGCACCGCATGAGGCGATGTACGCGAGCGAGGAGCGCATGCTCTGGTCGCTCGACGATGGCACGTATGCACAGACGCTGGGTCGCATCCATCTGGTTCCGCCAACGCCGACGCCCGCCGACGCGAACGACGCGCTCGTCTTGCTCGGCGACACGGTGGCGAGCCAGATGCGCGATTTCGATGCGGCAACCCGCAGCGCCTTGTTCGATCGGTTGCAACGGGACAAACGCGCGGACCGGCGCGGCGCAGGCCTCGCCTTCCTGCCGGCGGCGCGCGAGGCGATGCTGGACGCGCGCGCCGATGCCACGCTCGCGATCGCGGCGCGTGGTTTTCTCGAGGCGTGGACCACGCCGCCGATCGATCTTCCGCAGCCGACCGACGCGGCCTTCGACGAGCGCGTACGTCTGTACGAAGCGCTCGCCGACATCCCGGATGAAGAGATTGCCGACGGCGGTCGCGCGATTGCGGAGCGTGCGACCGCGGCGCCGCACTGAGACGCCGTCGCCGCCACGACGAGGTCGCGTTGCACGCGCTGTGTTTGAATGGATCGTGTTGGGGGAGAGACGGTATGGGGAAAAAACACGATCATCTCGGACTGCCGCCGCGCCACACGCCGGGTGCAAGCGCGGATTCCGCTGCGACGACGCCAGCGGCATCGCAACCCGGCTGGCGCGGCTTCGTTCTCGGCAATCTGCTCGGCGCCGTGACGGGTTTCATGATGCGGCCGATTGCCGCGATCATCCTGGGCTTCGCCAGTATCTTCCTCGGCCTGGCCTGGCAGGTCGGGCCGCAGCCGTCGATCGACGCCGCGCACTATTCGGCGTTCACGGCGCACGTGGACGCGCGCATCGTGGAGAGCTGGGTCGCGCTCGAGTTCGATCCGGCGTCGATGGGCACGCATGCGCGTTGGCGTCCATTCGCGAAAGCGCAGCCTTGCGAGATCGTCGAATATGCGGGCGACTGGGGCGCGCCGTTGCGACGCGCGTTCTGCGGCAACCGTTTCGCGTTGAACGAGTCCTACACGCTGCACGATCTCGACACGCTGGCGCCGAACGTGCCGTTTGCGTGGCTGCGCGACGAGCGCGGTTTCGCGCTGCCGCAGCTTCGCCTGAGCCCGACGGCGCGCACGTGGCTTGCCGCGAACGCACCTGCGGATACCTTCATGATGAGCGATCCGCCGCCGGAGACGGAACTGGACGCGCTGCAGGTCGAATTCGATCGCCCGCTCGAGCATGCAGTCGCGGGTTGGTCCACGCCGCTGCCGGCATTCCCGCTCGCGTTGGATCCCCGGCATGCCGAGAATGCGATGCCGAGCGGCTATGTCGAGAGCCGCCGCGTGCCAGGTCCGATTGGCCGCTGGCTACTCGTCCTCGTCATGGCCGGCATCGGCCTGCTGGTCTGGACCGAAGGCATGGCGGTGTTGCTGTCCGGTCTGCCGCTGCGGGCGGCGATCCTCGCCGGCGCGCTGCCGCTGCTCGCGTTGCCGTGGTGGAGCGAACATATCCCGCGTGCGCTGGCGCGACTGAGTCCCGAGGTTGCCGAGGTGATCGGCGACATGTTCGCGGATTTCGACAGGACCGGCCTGCTGGTTGCGACGGAGCCGAGGCGTGCTGCGCTTGCCGATGGCGAACGCGTGCAATGGAAGGTTGGTGACGGTGTCTACGCCGAGACGCTCGGACGTATCCATTTCACTGCGCCGACAGTCGCAGCTGCGAATGCGAATGCCGCGATGGCCGGCCTCGTTGATGAGGTGACCACGCAGATGCGCGCATTCGACGCGCAGACACAGATCGCGCTGTTCAAGCGCCTGCGTGAAGACAAGGTGTCTCGCCTGCAGCGCGCGGGGTTCGCCTTTGTCCCGGCTGCCAGGGCTGCATTGCTCGACGCGCAACGCGATCCCGGCGTGCAGCGCGCGGCGCAACGCTTCCTCGACGAATGGGTGACCCAGCCGATCGAGCAACCGGACCCGCACAACCCGGCCTATCGCGAGCGCGTGCACATCCTCGCGACGCTCGCCGATGTGCCGGTGCCGGAGATCGCGAACGCGGTATCGGTTTGGGTAACGCAGGACGCATCCGACACGCATTGAAACGGTGAAGACCGGCGCCGCGAGGGCGGCGCCGGTGCCGGTCACTCCTGCTCGAAGCGCGAGAGCTCGTCGACCGCGGCCTGCGCGCGCCGGATGCCTGCGCCGGCGGCGGTATCGTCGAGCCAGCGACCGATGCGTGCGTGCTGCGGTCGGTTTGCCCAGCGGTGCAGCGCCCAGGTCAGCAACAGGCCGGCGCCGCCGATGGCGAGGCTGATGAAGACGAATGCAGG
>JBDSBK010000074.1:0-10799 GCA_039921645.1 Dokdonella sp. | reverse complement strand
AATGCCTCGATGGAAGCAGTAGCCGGTCCCGTCGGTGAAGCGCTGATCATGACCGCCTTCGGTCTGTTCGTCGCGATCCCCGCTGTGCTCGCCTATAACTTCTTCGTGCGCCAGAATCGCGTGATCTATGCGCGCTTCGACGAATTCGCGCACGACCTGCACGATTTCTTTGCAACCGGTTCGCGCGTCGAAGCGGGCGCAGCGCCGGTTGCCGCGAGGAAGTAAGCCATGGCAATGAGTTCAGGTGGTTCGGGCGGTGGCCCGATGGCCGAGATCAACGTCACGCCTCTGGTTGACGTGATGCTGGTGCTGCTGATCATCTTCATGATCACGGCGCCTCTGATGTCGCACAAGATCCGTATCGACCTGCCGCAGGCCAATCCGAATGTGATTGATCAGCCGCAGCCGGAGCCGATCGACCTTGCGGTCAAGGAAAACGGCGACTTGTTCTACAACGATGAGCCGGTGACCGAAGCGATTCTGCAAGCTCAGCTGCTGGTGGCTGCGCAGAAGAATCCTCAGCCGGAGCTGCAGATCCGCGCCGACAAGACCACGCAGTACCAGAAGGTCGCTGCGGTCATGGCTTCTGCCAAGCGGGCCGGCATGGTCAAGATCGGCTTCATCACGACCGGCGCGAACGATCAGTAAGATCGACCGATCGAAGTAAACCTGAGCGGCGCTGCAGCAATGCAGCGCCGTTTTCATTTCAGGAGGCCGAACGCAGCGACGGCCGCAAGACTGAGTTGCTTGCCTGCATCGTATCGGCGTAGGCTGAAGACGCGATTCGCAGGACTACCGGAGATGACGATGACGGCACGTTCGCTTCGTTTCAGTGCTCCCGCAGTACAGGCCGAGATCAATGTCACGCCCTTGATCGACGTGATGCTCGCACTGGTCATGATCCTGATGCTCACAGCGCCGCTCGCGTTGCACAAGCTTTCACTGCCTTTGGCCGGCAGCAACGGCCAGGCACTGCCGAAAACTCTGATGCTGTCCGTCAAATCGACCGGTGAACTGTATCTGGACGGTATCGCGATCAGTCGTGCTCAGCTCGCTGTGGCTTTCGCAGCGGCAGCCGCTGCGGCGTCGCCTGCGCTGCTCGAAGTCCATCCCGAAGCAACGACGCGCTACGACGATGTAGCAACCGTGCTCGCGCTGGCGCGCAACAACGGCATGGATGCGATTCGAGTCGAAGGCGTGCGCTCCGAATAGCGGAAACAGCAGCCGCGATCAGGCGATCTATGTTGCCGCAAGTATGTGCAGGTATTCACGCACGGTTGGCGCAAGGCCCGCGTAGAGTGCTTCGCCGATCAGCGCATGGCCGATCGAGACTTCGGCGAGGAACGGAATCGCGCGCTTGAGCGCACCGAGATTCTGCTGGTTGAGGTCATGGCCTGCATTCACGCCGAGACCGCACGCGCGTGCGCGCTCTGCGGTACGCACACAGGCTTCCAGTGCATGCTCGGGATCACCCGCCGCGAAGGCCGCGGCATAGGGTTCCGTATAAATCTCGATGCGGTCAGCGCCGATGTCCGCTGCGCGCTCGATGCCGACGACGTCGGCATCGACAAACAGGCTGACCCGACAACCCAGCGCCTTCAACTCCCGCACGAGCGGACGCAAACGCTCGGCATCGCGCACGAGATCGAAGCCGTGGTCCGATGTCAGCTGGCCATCGCCATCCGGCACAAGCGTCGCCTGCGCCGGTCGCGTCGCGCGCACGAGCTCGATGAAACCGGGATAGCTGCCGCGGGCAGGCGCAAATGGGTTGCCTTCGATGTTGTATTCGACCGGCTCGGCGCGCGCTGCGATTCGTACGTGCGGTGTGTCAACGCTCGCGCCATGGTTCGTACTGTCGATGGAGCGAAGGTACTTGCCCACACGCGTGACGTCATCGACCCGGATATGACGCTGATCCGGCCGCGGGTGCACGGTGATGCCATGGCAACCCGCATCAATTGCGACGCCTGCTGCAATGACGGGGTCAGGCAAGGCATGCCCGCGCGAATTGCGCAGTACCGCGATCTTGTTGATGTTGACACTGAGCGCGGTCATTGCGTCGCTGCAACGGGGGAACGCCCCCAGTATATCGGCCCGAATCCGCGCTTGTGCTTGACCCTTGCGCTCAGCGACAGGGCTCAGCCACCTGCTTCCACGCAATTGGATCCCAGAATGCTCCGTCTTTAGGATCGTTGCGTTTGTCCTCGTTGAGCCGTGCAGCGATCAGCACGGTCGTGTCAGGCGCGACATTGACGGTCAAGGACTTGTATACCGCGGTCGCTGAGTGCATTCGACTACCGAAACTCAAATAGCGGTTCTCGATCCCCTCAGAGACCTTGAGAACATGGGGGCCAGCCTTCACGCGATACGACATCGAACCTGACGGGCCTGGCGCGACGCCGTCGATGCTGATGATCTTCGCCGCATGCAGGTGTTGCTGACGCGGCGCCACATCGAACTCGGTGATGCGCCCGCAACCGGACGCGTCCGATGCATCGCCCGCCACATTGGTTGCGAGCAAGGCAGAGGTCCCTATCATGAGCCGCATCGGTGGCAAATAAACGCTGGAAAGTGCCCCGGAAAGCGCCACCGCACGGCCATCGCGAAGAATATTGAACGCAAGCGGGCTGCCGTCCGGCAGCGCACCGACGCTGTGGCGCAATTCGGCGGCGGCGTCAGCCTTGTCCGTGAGCGAATTGCCATTCAACGCAACCAGCACGTCACCGGCGCGCACACCAATGCGCTCGGCGCCGCCGCCCGGCGTCACGCCGAATACATGCAGTCCATCACGATATTCGTGTGCGCTGTCGACGAGCAGGCCGAGATTGCTGACGCGCTCCGCCGGCGTATCCACGGCGAGTGAAATCTGCTGGGGCGCCTGACCACCGAATGCGCCGGTTTCGACCAGCTCGGTCATGACGGCGCGCAACTGTGCTCGCACGCGCTGATCGACACTGGCGCCCGTGCTCGCCGCTCCGTGTGAGGTGACGGTTGCCAGGGGGATCGCGTCGTCCGCGAGCGCCGCGCCCGAGATCATGCACACCAGCGCACATGCAAACGCATGGGCCAGCGCGGTCGCGCGCAGCGGTACGCCGGTGCGGATTTCATTGCTCATTTCATTCACCATAGTCGTTCAAATACGTGTAATTGCGAGCACATCGCGGACGCCACTGCTCTGAAAACCCGCAATCAATCCGCGCAATGCCTGATTGCGTTCCTGCCACAGCGGCGCCACTTCGTCGGGTGCTGCGCCGCGGTCATACGCTGCCTGCAACTCCTCGTCGATGACGCGCAACTGGGTGGTCCCAACTGCCGCCATACGACCATTGCCGGAAAGCTTCTGCCATTCGCTTTCCAGTACCTGCGACTCGCGTTGTCCGGCAAGTGAGTCTCGGGAAACTCCGGGCAACGGTCGAGGCAGCAACAGCACCGCGACGCCGGCCAGCATTGCTGCCGCGGCGACCAAGCCGCCCGTCCGCCAGCGCTGGCGGCGTTGCTTCGCGTGCTGCGCCGCTTCGATGCGCGCCCATAGACCGGAGTCCGGCTCGAATTGCGGCAGTTGCCGTGCGTCGAAACCACCGGTCGCCACCGTGAAATCCTGCTTATCCACCTTGCATTGCCTCCTTCGAATCCGGCGGCGTCGCGGTCTCGTTGAGCCGCTTGAGCGCGCGCGCCAGGATCGATTTCGAATAACTCTCGCTTTGCCCGAACAAATCCGACAATTCCTTGTGCGTGTAACCTTCAACTTCGTGCAGGATGACGATTGCGCGCGCACGCATCGGCAATTGCATCAACAACGACCACGCATCGAACGTGCTCTGAGCGTCGGCCGACGTCGTCGCCATCGCGTCGAGCAAGGCCTCTGGGTCGTCGTCCCGAAAACGCTTCTGAGCGCGCACCACGTCGAGTGTCGCATTCACGGTAAGACGCTTGAGCCAGGCGCCGAACGGTGCGTCGCCACGGAAGCCGCGCAGGCTGCTGAACATCTTGAGAAATACATCCTGCACGATGTCTTCCGCTGCTGCCGGCTCGCCCAGCACGCGCAACGCCACGTTGTAGCATGCGCCGCCGAAACGCTCGTAGATCGTCGCATAAGCGGCCATTTCGCCGCGTCGCGCCCGCTCCAGCGTGATCCGGTCCAGGGTCTGCCCGAAACCGGAATTCACGCGGCTGCTCCGTAGTGAAACAAAGTGTCCATCGGCCATGTGTTCAAGGACGAGCCAGAGCAAGCCAGCGTCGCAAGCCTCACAGCGCCAGCCGAAACGCACGTACGGGCCTCGGCGGACCGCGCCATGCGAGCGCGCCGATCAATCCCGATGCTGGTCGCAGCGGGCGAAGGCACCAGTCCGACGCTTGCCCTCCTTCGGGTCCAATGTACGTCAAAGCGTCGACTGATCCGTCACGCCCGACCGCGAACTCGACCCGCGACAGGCCGAATTGCAGGCCTGCTCCCAGCGCCTTCAGAACGGCCTCCTTGCGCGTCCATAGTTCAAGAAATGCGGACTGTCGCTGCTCCACCGGCAAGCGCTCCAGCGCTTTTGCCTCTGCAGGGGCAAAGAAACGGCGCGCTACTTCGGGCAGCGAAACGCGTCGCTCATCGTGCTCCAGGTCGATCCCCAACGCCTGTTCTCGCGCGAACGCAAGCAGCGCATGCGCGCCGGCATGACTGAGATTGAAATCCAGATCCGGCAACTCGGGCGCGAACGGCTTTCCGTGCGCAGCACGTTCGATCACGGGTGCTCGGGTCAGGCCTGCGTAGGCGCACAGCAACCGGGCCAGGGCAGCGTGCGCCGTCTTCGCGACCGGCCCGTGGGCCGGCTCCGAGGCCACGTGCCAGACGTGGATTTCCTCGGCCGCCAATGGCGGCGCGTTCCCGATGGACTCAAAGGCAATGGCCGGCTGCGTGATCACACCGCCATGCTTGGCGTTCGCCAGCGGGGCGTCAAGAGCGGCCCGGACTACAATGCGGCAAGCCGGGAGAAACAAGCATGATCGCGGGCTGGGTTTTGATGTTGGTGTCCGTACTCTACGTGGCCACGCTGTTTGCGATCGCCTACTACGGGGATCGGCGCCCCCTGTATCCAGCGCGCGCCTGGCTGCGGCCGATTGTTTACAGTCTTGCGCTTGCCGTGTACTGCTCATCTTGGACGTTCTATGGCGCCGTCGGCAGCGCCGCGCGCAGCGGTCTGTCCTATCTGCCGATCTATCTGGGACCAATTCTGTTCTTCGTCTTCGGCTTCGGTTTGCTCGAGCGTCTCGCTCTGGTTGCGAAAGATCGAAGCGTTACCTCGATCGCGGATTTCATCGGCTCGCGGTTTGGCAAGTCGCACGCGCTTGCCGCGCTCGTCACGGTCATTGCGGTTACCGCGATCGTGCCCTACCTCGCGTTGCAGCTGAAAGCGGTCTCGATGAGTTTCGACGTGCTCACCGGCGCCGTTGGGGGCGTTCGTCCGGCCTTGCTCGGCGACAACGCCCTGTACGTCGCCATTCTGCTCGCCGTGTTCGCGATCCTGTTCGGTACGCGTGGAATCGACGCAACCGAACATCATCATGGAATGATGCTCGCCATTGCCGCGGAATCGATCATCAAGCTGCTCGCATTCGTCGCGGTGGGAATTTACGCGTTACGTGCGGGTGGCGATCTCGACGTCATCGCGGCACCGCTCGCCGAAGCGATGGACAAGGGGCTGCCCGATGGATTCATCGCGCAGACGTGTCTGGCGTTCGCCGCAATCTTCTGTTTGCCGCGGCAGTTTCAGGTCGCCGTCGTCGAGTGCGAAAACAGCGCAGATCTGCCGCGTGCGCGCTGGATGTTTCCGCTGTATCTCGCGATCGTCTCCATGCTCGTACTTCCGATTGCGACCGCCGGCATTGACGCCGCGCGCGGCAGCGCAATCTCGCCGGATGCGTATCTGCTGTGGCTGCCGCTTGTGCACGGTGATCGAATGCTCGCCGTGTTCGCCTACATCGGCGGCTTTTCGGCGGCAACGGGCATGGTCATCGTGGCCTCGGTCGCACTCGCGACGATGGTCAGCAACGATCTGGTGATGCCGGCGTTGCTGCGCGTGCGCGCGCTCAAGCTGGAGCAACGCGCGGACCTTTCTTCGCTGGTCCTGGGTGTACGGCGCATCACGATCGTCGCACTGGCGATGCTTGCGTTCGTTTACTACCGCAATACCACCCATGCCCAGAATCTCGCGGCAATCGGCTTGCTCTCGTTCACGGCAGTCGCGCAATTCGCGCCCGCAATCGTGTGCGGACTGTATTGGCGTGGCGCGAGCCGCATCGGCGTGATGACCGGACTTGTCGTCGGCTTCGTTGTATGGCTCTACACGCTGCTGCTGCCATCGCTTGCCGTAGCCGAGTGGTTGCCGACGACATGGATCGAACAAGGTCCGTTCGCGATCGCCTGGTTGAAGCCGCATGCGCTGTTCTTGATGAGCGGTTGGGAGCCGATCACGCACGGCGCCTTCTGGTCGCTGCTGGCCAACGTCGGTTGCTGCGTGTTCGTATCGCTGCGCTTTCGTCCGGGAATCGAGGAGCGTCTGCGCGCTTCCGCGTTCCTCGATCCGTACGCACTGCGCGCGGCGGCGGGCAGCGAATGGCGCGGTCGCGTTCGCATCGCCGATCTTGTCGCGATCGCCGAGCGCATCGTCGGCGAGCGGCACGCGACGCGGGCGTTCGCGGAATACGTCGGTTCCAACGGAAAGCCCTTGCTCGCCGACGCGTTGGCCGATCGCGCGCTGGTGCAGCACACCGAGCGCATGCTCGCCGGAGCCATTGGCGCAGCTTCGGCGAGACGCATGCTGACCAGCGCTTTGCGTGGCACGGGCCTGGATCTCTCGGAAGCGGCGATGCTGCTGGATGAGACTTCGCAGGAGTTGCGCTTCAATCGAGAATTGCTTGCCGTCACGTTCGACAACATGGTGCAGGGGATCAGCGTGGTCGATCACGAACTTCGGATCGTCGCGTGGAATCGCCGCTATCTGGATCTGTTTGACTATCCCGCGGGTTTCGTCTACGTCGGTCGCCCGATCGCCGACCTGATTCGCAACAATGCCGAACGCAACCTGCTGGGTGCCGGCTCCACCGAGCTGAAGATCGATCGAAGACTCATGCATCTGCGGCAGGGAACGCCGCACGTATTCGTGCGCGAGCGGCCCGACGGCCGCGTCATCGAAACGCGCGGCGAACCGTTGCCGGGCGGCGGCTACCTGACGACGTTCAGCGATATCACCTCGTACAAGCACGTCGAAAACGCGCTGCGCGAGGCGAACGAAACACTGGAACAACGTGTAGAGCTGCGCACGGTGGAACTTGAGCAAGCACTCGTCGCCGAACAGCGCGCGGTGCGCCAAGCCGAAGCGGCCAATCAATCGCGAACGCGATTTCTCGCTGCCGCGAGCCACGATCTTTTGCAACCCCTGAACGCGGCGCGCCTGTTCACCTCGGCGTTGCGGCATCAAGCGCTCGATGTGGAAACCGGGCGCCTTGCCGAACGCATCGACACCTCGTTCAAGGCCGCCGAGGACCTGCTCGATGCATTGCTCGAAGCGTCGCGTCTCGAAGCAGGTAAATACAGGGTCGACGTATCGGAATTCGCACTCGGCGACATCGTTGATTCGCTGGAACACCAGTTCGGAGTACTTGCCGCCACACGCGGCTTGAAGCTCCGCTTCGTGACCAGTCGCGTGTGGGTACGCAGCGATGCGCAACTGCTGCGCCGTATCCTGCAGAACTTTCTTGCCAATGCCCTGCGTTATACGAAGAGCGGCGGCATCGTATGCGGCGTGCGCCGCGCCGGCACGAGTCTGCGCATCGAAGTGTGGGACAGCGGGCCTGGCATTCCACAAGACCAGCAACGCCGTGTGTTCGAGGAATTCCGGCGTGGCACTCACGTCTCGCCGTGGGGAGAAAAGGGCCTCGGCCTTGGCCTCGCGATCTGCGAGCGCATGGCGCGTCTGTTGGGGCACCGCATCAGCGTGCGCTCGCGACCCGGTCGCGGCAGTGTATTTGCGGTCGAGCTCGCACGCGCGCGAACGCAAAAACAGGCACCGGGGAAGCGTGTGACGAAGGATGAAGGGACCGCCATTTCAAGCGGATTGCACGCGCTTTGCCTGGACAATGATTCGGCGATCCTCGATGGCATGTCCGCGCTGTTGACGCGCTGGGGCGTCTCCTGCGATCTCGCCAGCACGATAGACGAAGCGCTTGCGGCCGCGCGTCAGCGTCGTCCGGACCTGTTGCTCGTCGACTATCACCTGGATACCGAACAGGATGGACTCGACGCGCTCGCCGCGCTGCGCGCGAGCTGCTCGCCGGTTCCGCCGGGCGCGTTGATTACCGCGGACACCAGCGCCGAACTGGCGGCGCGCGCGCGCAAGCTCGGTTACGCGCTGTTGCGAAAGCCGGTGAAACCCGCCGCCTTGCGTGCGCTGATCACGCAGTTTGCGCGCCAGATCGAGAATGTGCAGCCGACGGTTTGACCGATCGCCCGCCATCGCCATTGTGTTGGGCCCTGTGCGACGATTTACGTGCGGCCGCCGCGGCTGCACCCGCTTTCGCAACACGTTCCGTTCACTGCGGCGTTGAGTGAGCTTGGCACGCGACGCTGGCGTCAGGAACCGTTTTCGATCGCGTCGGATGCAAGCGTGTCGACCTCGATCGCAAGATGACTCGCAAGCAGCGCGACCTGCGTGCGATTGGAGACGCCGAGTTTGCGCATGATGGCGGTCATGTGCGCCTTGACCGTCGCTTCGGATACGCCGAGGTCATAGGCGATCTGCTTGTTGAGCAGACCTTCGGCAATCATGTTGAAGACGCGGAATTGCTGCGGTGTGAGCACTGCGACCCGCGCGGCGGCGCCGGCTTCGTCCGGCTTGAGGACGGACTCGGTCATGTAGGCCGCGGCCGGCACCCACAGATCGCCATCGAGTACCTTGCGCACGGCATCGACGATCGTCTCCACCGACGTGGATTTTGGAATGTAGCCCGAAGCCCCGTGCGCGATGGCGCGACGGATGATCGCGGCCTCCTCATGGGCGGAGACGACGATGATCGGCAACCCCGGATGCTGACCGCGGATATGCACGAGAGCAGAGAAGCCGGTGGCGCCGGGCATGTGCAGATCGAGCAGCAGCAATTCCAGATCCGGATGTGCGTCGACGACGGCGTGCAGGCTGGTGACACCGTCCGCCTCGCGCAGCGTAGCGTCGGGGAGCGCCTGCAATACCGCGCGCTTCAGCGCATCGCGGAACAGCGGGTGGTCGTCGGCGATCAGGACTTCGCGCATGATCGATTCGAGTGGCGAACGGAGCTCAAAACTGCGCAGGACACCGATGCGTCAGTGAAGCGACGCTTGCCACGCTTGTCGCTCATTTCATCAAGCGCTCGTCGACTAGGTTCTTCACCACCGACGGATCGGCCAGTGTCGAGATATCGCCGAGCTGATCCGGTGCGTTCTCCGCAATCTTGCGCAGGATGCGACGCATGATCTTGCCCGAGCGAGTCTTCGGCAATCCGGGTGCCCATTGCAGATGGTCCGGGCTCGCGATTGGCCCGATTTCCTTGCGCACCCATGCAACGAGTTCCTTGCGCAGTTCCTCGCTGGGTTGCACGCCGGACTTCAGCGTGACGTAGGCATAGATGCCCTGACCCTTGATGTCGTGCGGACAACCGACGACAGCCGCTTCCGCGACCTTTGGATGGGCAACCAGTGCGCTCTCGACCTCGGCAGTACCGAGTCGATGGCCTGACACATTGATGACGTCGTCGACTCGACCGGTAATCCAGTAGTAGCCGTCTTCGTCGCGACGCGCGCCATCGCCCGTGAAATACAGGCCCGGATAGGTGCGGAAATACGTGTCGATGAAACGCTGATGATCGCCGTACACGGTACGCATCATGCCTGGCCACGCATCGGTGATGACGAGGTTTCCTTCGGCGACGCCCTCCTGGATTGCGCCGGCCGCATCGACGATCGCGGGTTTGATGCCGAAGAACGGCAGCGTTGCGGAACCGGGTTTCTGGTCGATGGCGCCGGCGAGCGGCGTGATCAGGATGCCGCCGGTCTCGGTTTGCCACCACGTATCCACGATCGGACAGCGCTCGCCGCCAACGACACGCCAATACCATTCCCAGGCTTCCGGATTGATCGGTTCGCCGACACTGCCGAGCAGGCGCAGCGACGCGCGCGATGTCTTCTGCACCGGTCCTTCGCCCTCGCGCATGAGTGCGCGGATCGCGGTCGGTGCGGTATAGAACAGCGTGACCTGATGCTTGTCGACGACCTGCCAGAAACGCGACGAATCCGGATGGTTCGGTACGCCTTCGAACATCAACGTGGTCGCGCCGTTCGCAAGCGGCCCGTACAACAGATAGCTGTGGCCGGTGACCCAGCCCACATCGGCCGTGCACCAGTAGACATCGTCTTCGTGAAGATCGAACACGCATTCGTGCGTGTAACTGACGTACACCAGATAGCCGCCGGTCGTGTGCAGGACGCCCTTGGGTTTTCCCGTCGATCCGGACGTGTAGAGGATGAACAGAGGATCTTCCGCGTTCATCGCGACCGGCGCATGCGTCGTCGACTGGCCATCCATCAGCGCATGCCACCAGCGATCGCGCGGCGCCTGCATCGCGACCGCGCCGCCGGTACGCTTGACCACGAGCACGGTCTCGACGCTGTTGGTGCCCGGTCGCTGCAACGCCTCGTCGACATTGATCTTCAGTGCCACCTTCTTGCCGCCGCGCAAGCCTTCATCGGCGGTGATCACGAGCTTGCAGCGCGAATCGGCGAT